>CANJEY010000021.1 GCA_947472615.1 Beijerinckiaceae bacterium | reverse complement strand
GTCGATCTCCGCCGTCATGCCCCACACCGAGTCCAGCAATTGCGCCCGCGAGAAGACGCGGCCGGGCTTTTCCATCAGATGTTCGAGCAGGCGAAACTCGGTCGGGCCGAGGTGGATTTCGCGCGCCGCGCGATAGACGCGCTTCGTTTCGCGATCGAGGCTGATTTCTCCGAATGTCAGAACTGACGCAAGACGTTCCGGGCGGGCCCGACGCAGCAGCGCTTTCACGCGCGCCATCAGTTCCGGCACCGAGAACGGCTTTACCACATAATCATCGGCCCCGACCGCCAGACCGCGCACGCGCTCGCTCTCCTCGCCACGCGCTGTCAGCATGATGACCGGCAGCGTCCGGGTCGCCTCGCGGGCGCGGAGGCGACGGCAGATTTCGAGGCCCGACACGCCCGGCAGCATCCAATCGAGGATCAGCAGATCGGGCACGGATTCCATCAGCCGCAGCTCAGCCTCGTCACCCCGTTCCTCGCGGTCGACCAGATAGCCCTCGGCTTCGAGATTGTAGGCGAGCAGCAGCGACAGCGACGCTTCGTCCTCCACCACCATGATGCGCGGCGCGGTGGCGGGCTTGCCGACGCGGGGCCGCTGTTCGGAGGATGTTGGCGATCTCGCGGGAGGCTGGGAGGCTGCGGCGGCGAAACGTTCGATCTGGTTCATGGCGTCACTTTGCGCTTGCGTCCGGCTGCACGCCGGCCGTGGGGCCTTTCGGACGATCCATCGGCAGATTGGAGCCGGTGACGAGATAGTGGATGGTTTCGGCGATGTTGGTCGCATGGTCGCCGGCGCGCTCGATGTTCTTCGAGCAGAACAGCAGATGCGTGCAGAACGAGATGTTGCGCGGGTCTTCCAGCATGAAGGTGAGCAGATCGCGGAACACGGAATCTTCCAGCGCGTCGAGATCGGCGTCGCGCGTCCAGACGCTGCGGGAGCGTTCGAGATCGCGCTGCGCATAGGCGTCGAGCACATCCTTCAGCTGCATCATGGCCAGTTCGCCCATGTGCCGCAGGCCGATGATGGCGCGCGGCAGGCGTGCTTCCGGCGCGATCTTGATGACCCGCTTGGCGATGTTCTTGGCGAGATCGCCCACCCGTTCGAGATCGCCCGAGATGCGGATCGCCGACACGATCTCGCGCAGATCAACCGCCATTGGTTGCCGCCGCGCAATGGTCAGCACGGCCTTTTCCTCGACCTCGCGCTGCAATCCGTCGAGACGCGGATCGCTCGCCACGACGCCGCGGGCGAGATCGACATTGAAGGCGGTAAGCGCTTCGAGGGAATCGCCCAGCATCTTCTCGGCGATGCCGCCCATCTCGGCGATCTTGCGCGCGAGAATTTCGAGATCCTTGTCGTAGGCCTTGACGGTGTGATCGCTCATCTGGTTCCTCCAGTTCGTCAGCCGAACCGGCCGGTAATGTAATCCTGCGTGCGTTTCTGGGTCGGGCTCATGAACATGTTCTCGGTCTCGCCGAATTCGATCAGCTCGCCCAGATACATGAAGGCCGTGTAGTCGGAGACGCGCGACGCCTGCTGCATGTTGTGGGTGACGATGGCGATCGTGTACTGCGCCTTCAGTTCGTCAATCAGCTCCTCGATCTTGGCGGTCGAGATCGGATCAAGCGCCGAGCACGGCTCGTCGAACAGGATGACTTCCGGCTTGATCGCCACGGTGCGGGCGATGCACAGGCGCTGCTGTTGTCCGCCCGAGAGGCTCATGCCGTTGGCGTTCAGCTTGTCCTTCACTTCGTTCCACAGAGCCGCGCCGCGCAGCGCCTTCTCGACGCGGCCGTCCATCTCGGATTTCGACAGGTTCTCGTAGAGCTTTATGCCGAACGCGATGTTGTCGTAGATCGTCATCGGGAATGGCGTCGGCTTCTGGAACACCATGCCGACGCGGGCGCGCAGCAGATTCAGATCCTGCTTCGGCGACAGAATATTCTCGCCGTCGAGCAGCACTTCGCCCTCGGCGCGCTGCTTCGGATAAAGATCGTACATGCGGTTCATGACGCGCAGCAGGGTCGACTTGCCGCAGCCGGAGGGGCCGATGAAAGCCGTCACCCGGTGGTCGTAGAGCGGCAGGTTGATCGTCTTCAAAGCGAGATGATCGCCGTAATAGAAGCGGAGATTGCGCAATGTGATCTTTTCCGGAAGGCCTGCGCCCGCGATGGCGCCTGCGGCTTTGGGCCTTGCGTCGAGCATGACGTCGGTCATTTCTGCGTCCTTTGGGCGCTGAGGATGCGGGCCGCGATGGAGAGCGTCAGCACCGAGAGCGTGATGAGCAATGCGCCGGTCCAGGCGAGCTGTTGCCAGTTGGCGTAGCCCTTGCCGGCGAAGTTGTTGATGATGACGGGCAGGCTCGCCATCGGCTTGAACAGATCGAGACTGAAGAACTGGCTCGACAGCGCCGTGAACAGCAAGGGCGCAGTCTCGCCGCTGGCTCGCGCCACAGCCAGCAACACGCCAGTGATCAGGCCGGCGCGGGCCGCCCGATAGGACACCTTCAGAAGCACATGCGAGCGCGGCAGGCCGAGCGCGGCCGCCGCTTCGCGCAGGGGCAGCGGCACGAGCAGCAACATATCTTCCGTGGTGCGCACCACGACCGGAATCACGATCACCGCCAGCGCCAGCGCGCCAGCGAGCGCCGAGAAATTGCTCATCGGAACCACGACGACCTGATAGATGAACAGGCCGATGATGATCGACGGCGCGCTGAGCAGGATGTCGTTGACGAAGCGGATGTAATTGGTGATCCGCGAATGGCGGCCGTATTCGGCCATATAGGTGCCGGCCAGCATCCCGATGGGCGTCCCGATTGCGACCCCGAGCCCCGTCAGGATCAGCGAACCCACGATGGCGTTTTTCAATCCGCCTTCGGAATTCGGACCAGGCGTCACTTCGGTGAAGACCGAGAGGTTCAGGCCCGCAATGCCGTTCCAGACCAGCGCGCCCAGGATCAGCAGCAGCCATGACAGGCCGAAGATTGCGGCGGCCCAGCACAGGCCCATCATTACGGCGTTTCGGGTCTTGCGGCGGGAATATCCGTTCACGATCACGCCCCCGCCTTCTTGTCGAGCCGCGCCAGCATGACCCGCGAGATCGCCAGCACCGTAAAGGTGATGCCGAACAGCAGCAGGCCGAGCGCCAGCAGCGCCGACGTATACATGCCACTCGCTTCCTGAAACTCGTTCGCGATCGTCGCCGAGATCGTCGTCGCCGGATCGAGCAACGAGAAGGAAATGCGTTTCGAATTGCCGATGACGAACGTCACCGCCATGGTCTCTCCGAGCGCGCGGCCGAGACCCAGCATGACGCCGCCGACGACGCCGACGCGCGTGTAGGGAATGACGACATTGCGAACGACTTCCCATTTCGTGCAGCCGACCCCGAAGGCGGCTTCCTTCAGTACCGGCGGCACCGTCGCGAATACGTCGCGCGAGATGGCGGTAATGAAAGGCAGCACCATGATGGCGAGGATCAGCCCCGCCGTCAGCAGGCTCGCCGCATAGCCCGGTCCTTCAAAGATCACGTTGAGGATCGGGACCGGCGCGAGCCATTCGTCGAGCGCCGGCATCACATATTCCTTCAGGAATGGCGCGAGCACGAAGAAGCCCCAGATGCCGTAAATGATCGACGGAATACCAGCCAGAAGTTCGATGGCGATGCCGATCGGCCGGCGCAGCCCCATCGGGCAGAGTTCGGTCAGGAAGATCGCAATGCCGATGCCGACCGGAACCGCGATCAGCATGGCGATGAGGGACGACATCAGCGTCCCGTAGATCGGCGACAGAGCGCCGAAGATCTCGTTGTTGACGCTCCAGCGTTCCGAATAAATGAATGCGAAGCCGAACTTGGAAAGCGCCGGGGCCGCGCCCCAGATCAGCGCACCGATGATGGCGCCGAGCAACAAAAGAACGAAGATCGCCGCCGACCAGGTGATCCGATGGAAGAGCGCGTCGCCGATGCGGAACGCGTTCAGCGCTTTGCGGCGGTCCATGAGGGACACGGCCTGCGCGCGTGCGCTCTCATCCATGGTCATATCGGTCACATCGAACCCCGAACATACGAACGCTTCTCAATCTACGGTCACCCAAATGCAGGACGGCCGCTCCGGAGAGCGGCCGTCGATCATGTTACTTGTTCTTGACGTCCGTCGCCCAAGTCTTGCGGACCTGTTCGATGACCGACGCCGGCATCGGGATGTAGTCAAGGTCTTCGGCGATCTTGCCGTTCTTGTACGCCCAGTCGAAGAACTTCAGCGCCTCGGTAGACGCCGCCTTGTCCGTCGGCTCCTTGTGCATGAGGATGAAGGTCGCGGCCGTCATCGGCCACGAGGCGTCGCCCGGCTGGTCATTGAGGATCAGATAGTAACCGGGGGCCTTGGCCCAGTCGGCGTTGGCGGCAGCGGCCTGAAAGGCGGCGGCGGTGGGGGTCACCTTCTTGCCGGCCTTGTTGGTCATGTCCGCGTAGGTCAGCTTCTGCTGCTTGGCGTAGGCGTATTCGACGTAGCCGATGGAATTCTTCGTCTGCGCCACCGAACCCGCAACGCCGTCATTGCCCTTGGCGCCGATGCCGACCGGCCATTCGGGGCTCTGGCTCACGCCGGCCTTGGCTTTCCAGTCGGCCGAGACGCGCGACAGATAATCGGTGAAATTGAACGTCGTGCCCGACCCGTCCGAACGATAGACCGGCGTGATGCCGGCCGACGGAAGCTTGACGTTCGGGTTGAGCTTCTTGATCGCCGCATCGTCCCAGCGCTTGATCTTGCCGAGATAGATGTTGGCCAGCGTGTCGCCGTCGATCGCGATCTCGCCGGGCTTCACGCCGTCAAGGTTCACGACCGCCACGATGCCGCCCATCACCATCGGCCACTGGACGAGGCCGGCCTTGGCCTGATCTTCGGCGGTCTGCGGGATGTCGCTCGCGCCGAACGTCACGGTCTTGGCCTTGATCTGGTTGACGCCGCCGCCGGAGCCGATCGCCTGATAGTTCAGGCCGTTGCCGGTCTCCTTCTTGTAGGCCTCGGCCCACTTCGCATAGAGCGGGGCCGGGAAGGTCGCGCCTGCGCCGGTGATGTCGGCGGCGCGGGCCGTCTGCCCCGCCGCAAGGGCCGCGCCGGCGACGAGCGCGACGCGGAAGAAATTCTGGAGGTCCATTGAACGCCTCTGGTGTTCGAGTACATCTGCCGCCGCAGCCCCTTGGCTTCTGGCGACATGTGTCTCATAGGCCTTTCGGACATCGCTTTTACGACAGTCGGATGACGCTTCCATGACAGCGCATCAGACTGATTTCAGTGAGTTATTCGGCCATCCATGCGGGCATTGCGGCAATAAATGACGCGCCTTTGCCGGGTTCGCTCTCGATCCGCAATCGGCCGCGATGCCGGGCCATGATGTGCTTGACGATGGCGAGGCCCAGACCCGTGCCGCCCTTGGCGCGGCTCTGGCCCGCATCGACCCGGTAGAAGCGCTCGGTCAGGCGCGGCAGATGTTCGGGCGGAATGCCCGGCCCGTGGTCGCGGACAGTCAGCACCGCATTGCCGCCGGCCAGCGCAACGCGCACCTCGACGCGCGGGTCGGCGCCGCTGCCGCCGTATTTGATGGCGTTCTCGATCAGGTTTTCGGCGACGCGGATCAACTCGTCGCGGTCGCCGGGCACGATGGCTTCGGCTGGCGCATCGATCTGCAGGGCGACGCCGGCCTCCGCCGCGACCGGCCCGAACGTGTCGGCCACATGACGCGCGATCGCCGCCAGATCGACCGGCGTTTCGGGGCGCAGATGTTCGTTCTGCTCGATGCGCGACAGCGACAGCAAGTCGTCCACCAGCCGCGCCATGCGTCGCGCCTGCTCGCACATGATCTCGAGAAACCGCACGCGCGCATGAGGATCGTCGCGCGCCGGCCCCTGCAGGGTTTCGATGAAACCCAGCAGCGAAGCGAGCGGCGTGCGCAACTCGTGGCTGGCGTTGGAGACGAAATCGACCCGCATGCGCTCGACGCGGCGTGCTTCCGTCAGATCCTTCAGGGTCACCACGATGATCCCGGGCAAATCGCGCGACGAAACCGGCGCGGCGTGCACGTCGAACAGGCGATCGTAGGGGGCCTTCTCGAGCCAACAGACTTTTTCCCCGGAATTGTTGGCGCGTGCGGTCGCAATCGCGTCCAGCACGACCGGCGAGCGGATCGCCAGTTGCAACAGGGCGCGTTCGCGGAGCGCCGGAAACAGAGCCCGGGCGGCGCTGTTGGCGACCAGAACCCTGTCTTCCGTCCCGACGGCTATAACCGGATCGGGCAAGGCGGCGGCCAGCGCCGCCAGGATGGCGACCTGTTCGGCGTCGGGCGCAGGTTCGGCCTTATCTTCCGCATCGGCAGGAAAGGTGTCGGCCATCGAGCATCCGGATTCGCGAATGATGAGCGGACCACTAGCGCGATGTTGTATGACAACAGAATGACAAACCGTCCATCGAATATGACGGACCGGAATTGAAGGAGCGGCCCATGTCCGACCCCAAAGTCTTCAGGATCGAGACGAAGCGTCTGCCGAAACGGATCGACGAGGCGTCGCTTCGCTCGGGCGGTTTTCCGTATGACCGCAAGATGAAGCGCAAAGCCTTCAGTGCCGATCTGCGGCGGCTGCAGATCGAATTGTTGAAGGCGCTCGATTGGGTGAAGCGCGAGGGCGAGCGGGTCGTCATTGTCATGGAAGGCCGCGACGCCGCCGGCAAAGGCGGGGCGATCAATCGCCTGACGCAGCACCTCAATCCGCGCAGCGTGCGCGTCGTGGCGCTGCCGAAGCCGACCGACGAAGAGGCACGCCAATGGTATTTCCAGCGCTATTTGGCCCATGTGCCGCCGCGCGGCGAAATCGCGATCTTCGACCGCTCCTGGTACAATCGCGCCGGCGTCGAGCGCGTGTTCGGCTTCTGCAAGCCCGCCGAGACCGACGCCTTTCTGGCGGAAGCCCCGAACGTCGAGGCGATGCTGGCGCGCGACGGCGTCCACATCGTCAAATTCTTCCTCTCCATCGGCCGCGAGATGCAGATGAAGCGGCTGCACGCACGCTGGCACGATCCGCTCAAGCGCTGGAAACTCTCGGACCTGGACTTCAAGGCGATCGAGAAATGGGATGATTATTCGCGGGCCTTCGAACGCATGCTGTCGCTGACCGACGGGGCGCATGCGCCTTGGATGGTGGTGCGCGCCAACGACAAGCGGCGGACACGACTTGAGATCATCCGCCACCTGCTGAATGCGTTGCCCTATCCGAAAAAGGACGAAGACGCGATAGGGCCTGTCGACCCGCAGATCGTGCTGGCGGCACCGGCATTTCTCAGCTCGGGCGGAGAAGACGATTAGTCAGTGGTGATCCGGCCCGCCGTTGCGGTCTTCTTCCGCCCGGATCATGGCGGCGCGCAGCGCCTTCCAGTGCCGCATCGCCTCATGCGCGCCCACAGCCGCCAGACCGAGCACGAACGGGATCAGGTAATACACGACGCGAAACAGCAGCAGCGAGGCGAGCAGCGCTTCTGTCGAGGGCCCTGAAATAGTGTTGAGCAGGGTCGCCTCGAACGGCCCGAGGCCGCCCGGCACATTGCTGGCGACGCCGAGGAGGCTCGCCGCCACATAGATCGCCGCGAAGGTGACGAACTGCACGCCATGCCCGGCGGGCAGCAGCATGTACAGAACGGTCGCGGCGCACAGGATGTCGAACGTGCCGACGACCAATTGCCCGAGCGTGATCCACAATCCCGGAAGCTCGAACGCCACGCCCTTGATGGTCATGCGCCGGTGAGCGATCGACACCCAGACGATATAGGCCGCCAGCGCCGCCAGAACGCCCGCGCCGATCGTCGCGTTGATCCAGCCCTGCAGGTGATTGACGGCGACGAGTTCGCCGGACCGCGACACAAGCGCAACGCCGATCACCAGTGCGCAGCCGAGCCAGTAATTGGCGCTGGCGATGACGATGAGGCTGGCGACCCGGTTAGCCTTCACGCCGGCTTGCGAATAGATCCAGAACCGCACCGTGCCGCCGGTGACGACTGGAAAGCCAAGCGTGTTGGCGATCGAATAACAGGAGAACGCCGCCAGAGCGGCCGTGCGATAGCGAACCGGCAGACCGAGCTGCCGCACTGCCAGCCAGTCGTAGCCCGTCCACGCCAGAAACGAGAGCGCCGCGAAACAGCCCGCAGCCGCAAACTGCTCCATGCTGGTCATCTGGATCGCGACGCGCAAATCGCCCCAGGAGATCGTCGCGAGCGTGCGGGCGATGACGAACGCCGACAGCGCCAGAATGCCGAGGCTGAGCACGGCGGCGACGAGCTTGAGCCAGTGACGGCTGCGCGGCCGCGCGGGGTCCGGGCTTACGCCTTCTTGTTGTTCCATGGGGCCGTCAGCAAGTGAGTCACGGCGCGATTATGGCCGCACCGCGAGCGCGCGGCAAGTCGCCGACCAACCCCACCCGCTAAGGCGCGCTCACTACCGGCAGCACCGAGGCGCGGGCGGCGGCCGCGATGTCGGCGGCGCTCTTGTCGCCGGCCGCGGGCGAGGCGGCCCGCGGCGACGCATTGGCGGATTGCAGGAAGGCGTTGACGGCCTCGCCGGTCAGAACTGTGCTGGTCGATTGCGGGGCGATTCCCGCGACCAGTCGCGGCGCGGATTTCTGCGCTGCCGCGAGGCCCACGAGCGTCCCCGCCCGGCTGAAGATCGCCGCCCCGCTCGCGCCGGGCTGCAGGGGCGCGAGCAGACGCGGCGCGCCTGTCTCGCCGATCATCCAGTCACCGGGCGCCACGACAAGATCGGTCGCGGGCGCAGCGACCGGAGCCGCCGGCGCAGGGCCAGCCTTGGCGGATTGCTGCAGGATCACGACCGGCCCGGTCTTGTCGACGGTTCCGAACGCCTGAGCCGGGGCGTTGAGCCCGGCGACGTCGAACAGGGTCAGACCCGTCGCCTGCTGGGTGGTGACGATCTTCGCGGCGCGCCCCCCGACCTGCGCGGCGTTGCACGCAGGCCCCGGCAGAACCGCCACGGCGCGGCCGGGGCCGATGGCGATGGCGGACCCCGCCAGCGCCGGCCTTGGAGCGGCGGGCGGCGCACTCACAGCCCCTGCCCCGGCTGGAGCGCCCGACGCCACGGCGGCTGCCGTCGGAAACGGCGTGAAGGAACTGGCGATGGCGATGCTGTAGATGTCGAACGTCGCCTTCGCCTGCGCCGGATAGCTCAGTGTGTAGCCGCGCAACATGGCGGTTCCGTTCGGAGCGGTTCCGCGCGCGACACGCGTGTAGAATGTCTTGCCCCCCGCATCGCCGCTGACCACGAAGAAATCCGGCCGCGAAACCCGATACGCCACCTTACGGCCCAGCGCGTCGGCCTTCAGCTTGTCGAACATGGCGGTCAGATCGGTTCCGCTGTCGGGAGCCTGAAACAGATCGACCGTGGCGCTGGCGTCGTTGGAGGCGAAGCGCGCCCCCGTCTGGCTCTCGGTCTTCTTCGGCAGAAATTTGGTCGGCAGGCCGATGCTGACGCTGGACTTCGCATCCACCACCGTCTTGAAGCCGGCCGCATCCCGGAGTTTCGCGCCGGCTGCGGCCAGAGCCGCCCGCGCCTTGGCGTCGAGCGTGCCATCAGTCGGCAAGTTACCGCGCCTGGCGTAGGCGGAGATGGCGTCGCGTGTGCCTCGACCGAAGCCGCCATCGACCGCGCCCTTGTAGTCGCCGGTCCAGATCAGCGCGTCCTGCATCACGCGCCGGTCGAGCTCCGGCAGCGCCTCGAACGCCTTGCGGGCCGCCTCGAACGCCGGATCGGGCGCGGGCTGCGCCGCCGCCGGAGCCTGCGCTAACGCAGGCGGCAGCGCCGGAACGCCGCACGCCGCGCAGGCCGCTGCTGCGATCATTGCCAGTCGACGCATGCGCATGGACGCCCCCGATTTCCGCCTGGGATCATTGTGGCGAAAATTCCGCCGCGACGGAAGTGCGCGAAATCATCCCGATGTGACCTCAAGACTTGTTCTCAAGTCGGCCGGAACGTGGCAGGTTCTGCGCGGAATGGCCAGAAGGCCCCCGGACTTTTCAGGAGGCGCTCATGCGCGGAATTGCTCGTCTGTTCGCCGCCGGCGCGATGCTGCTCACGGCTTCGTCGGCCTTCGCCCAGAAATCCTATGTCCGGGACGACCTGACCAGCGACGTCATCCGCATCGAGGAGCAGATCAAGAAAGACGCCGGTTCGATCGCGGGCGCGCGCACGCTGGACGATCTGAAACGTGAAGCGGCGCGCGCCATGCAACAAAATTCAGCGCTCGGCGCAAAGCGGCTTCTGTCGGCTGCGATCATCGCCGCGCCGCGCGATCCCTCGCTCTGGCTGCTCTATGCGCGCGCGGCGCTGGCCGCCGCCCAGACGAATCAGAACGACAGCTACGTGCTGAACGAAGCCGCATCCACGGCGGCTTTCGTATCCTACCAGCGCGCGACGGCCCGCAACGACGAGGCGGCGGCGCTCTATCTGCTCGGCGACATCTATGCGCGGCGCTCCATGTGGCGGCTGTCGCTCAACGCCTATCGGGCGGGGCTGGAGCGAAACGACAATGCGAACGTGCGCCGCACTTACGAGGCGCTGCGCGAGGAGCACGGCTTCCGCATCGTCAATTACAAGGTCGACAGCGATTCCGCCTCGCCGCGCGTCTGCTACCAGTTCTCCGATCCGCTCGCGCGCGGCAAGGTCGACTTCGCGCCATTCGTGGCGGTGTCGGGCGCGGCCAATGCGGCGATCTCGACGGAAGACCAGCAGCTCTGCGTCGAAGGTCTGAAGCATGGCGAGAAATACGCCATCGTGGTGCGTCAGGGCCTGCCGTCGTCGGTCGGCGAGGCGCTGCTGAAATCGGCGGATTACGAAATCTACGTGCGCGATCGTTCGCCGCAGGTGCGTTTCACCGGCAAGAACTATGTGCTGCCGCGCGTCGGTCAGGAGGGCGTGCCGGTCGTGTCGGTGAACACGGACCGTATCGCCATCGATGTGCTGCGCATCGGCGACCGCAGCCTGCTGCCGACCGTGCGGTCGGAAGACTTCCTGTCGCAGCTCGGCACGTACCGGCTGAAGGATCTCGTCACCGAGAAAGGCTTCAAGGTCTGGTCCGGCACGCTCGACGCGAAGCCCGATCTGAACAAGGACGTGATCACCGCCTTCCCGGTGATGGAGGCCGTGAAGAAGCTCGAACCCGGCGTCTACGCCATGGTGGCGCGCCCCGGCGACAAGCCGCTGACAGCGACGTTCGACAGCAACGACGAATCCTATGAGGCGAACGCGACCCAGTGGTTCGTGGTGTCCGATCTCGGCCTGACGGCGTTCACCGGCGATGACGGCGTGCATGTGCTGGTGCGATCGCTGGCGAGCGCTACGCCCGTCAACAACATCGAGGTGCGGCTCATCGCCCGCAACAACGAGGTGCTGGCGACGCGCACCACCGACGCCGCCGGCCATGTGAAGTTCGACCCCGGCCTGTCGCGCGGAACCGGCGGTCTCGCGCCGGGCCTCGTGGTCGCCAACGACCGCGACGCCGACTACAATTTCCTCGACGTCGCGCAGACGCCGTTCGATCTCACCGACCGCGGCGTCAAGGGCCGCGCGCCCGGCAAGTCGCTCGACGCCTTCCTGTATGCGGAGCGCGGCGTCTATCGGTCGGGCGAGACCGTCAACCTCACGGCGCAGATGCGCGACGCCAAGGGCGCGGCGCTCGGCGGCCTGCCGCTGACGCTCGTCGTCAAGCGTCCCGACGGCGTCGAATACAAGCGTTCGCAGATCGAGGATCAGGGGCTGGGCGGCCGCGCATGGTCGGTGGCGCTGCTCTCGGGCGCGGCCACCGGCACATGGCGGGTGGAAGCCTTCGCGGACCCGAAGAGCCCCGCCATCGGCTCGACGACATTCCTCGTCGAGGACTATATCCCCGAGCGTCTCGACTTCACCCTCAAGGCGCTGGACGCGGCGGCGCGGTCGAGCGAATCCGTGCGCATCGAAACCGAGGCGCGCTATCTGTACGGCGCGCCGGGCGTCAATCTCGAAATCACCGGCGACGTGACGATCCGCGCCGCTGAAGAAGACGCGCTGCCGGGCCTGCCCGGCTACAGCGCCGGCCTCGAGGACGAACAGTTCGAGGCCGTCAAAGGCGAACTCGAAGAGCCGGTGAAGACGAACGCGCAGGGCCGCGCGACCGTCACCGTTCCGATCCCCGAATTCACCGCGCCGCGTCCGGTCGAGGCGCATGTGGTGCTGCGCGTCGGCGAGCCCGGCGGCCGCGCCGTCGAGCGCACGCTGACGCTGCCGGTCCGTCTCAACGGCGGATTGATCGCGGTGAAGAAGAACTTCGACGAATTGTCGGAAGGCGCGACCGCAACGTTCGATGTCGCCGCGCTGAACGTCAACGGCGACCGCGGCGCGCGCAAGAACGTGCAATGGTCGCTCTATCGCGTGTCGAACGAATACCAGTGGTATAATTCTGACGGACGCTGGGGTTTCGAGCGCGTGAAGTCGTCGCGCCGCATCGCCGATGGACGCATCGACATCGCCGCCAATGAACCGGCTAAGATCTCGGCCGCCGTGGGCTGGGGCGCACATCGCCTCGAACTGCGCTCCGACGAAGGTGGCGACCTGCCGACGAGCATCAGCTTCGATGTCGGCTGGTCGGGCGATTCCACCGCCGAAACTCCGGACCTGCTGGAAGTCACGCTCGACAAGGACGACTACAAGTCGGGCGACCAGATGAAGCTGCGCATCGCGTCGCGCTTCGACGGCAAGGCCACCGTCGCCATCATCGGCGAGAAGGTGAGCGACCTCATCGTGCGCGACGTGAAGACGGGCGACAATGAAATCGACATGCGGGTGAACCCCGACTGGGGCGCGGGCGCTTATGCGGTCGCGATCGCGCATCGTCCGCTCGATCAGGCGGCGAAGCGCATGCCGGGCCGCGCGCTCGGCCTCACATGGTTCGGCATCGATCAGGACAGCCGCAAGCTCGAAGTCGCCCTCAATGTGCCGGCGAAGATCGAACCGCGCCGTCCATTCTCGATCCCGGTGAAACTCACCGGCCTGACGGCGGGCGAAGACGCCTATGTGACGGTCGCGGCCGTCGACATCGGCATTCTGAATCTCACCAAGTACGAGACGCCGGATCCGACCGAACATTTCTTCGGCCAGCGCCAGCTCTCGAACGAAGTGCGCGATCTGTATGGCCTACTCATCGACGGCATGCAGGGCTCGCGCGGCGCGATCCGCACCGGCGGCGATTCCGCCGGTCCGGGCCTTGAAGGCAACCGGCCGACGCAGGAGCCTCTGGCGCGTTATTCGGGCGTCGTGAAGGTCGGCGCTGACGGAACCGCGCAGGTGACGTTCGAAATTCCGGCGTTCAACGGCAGCGTGCGGGTGATGGCGTCGGCGTGGTCGAAGACCCGCGTCGGATCAGCCTCAGCCGATGTGATCATCCGCGATCCGGTGGTGGTGCAGGCAACCCTGCCGCGCTTCCTGTCGCTCGGCGATCAATCACGCTTCCACATGCAGATCGACAACGTCGAAGGTCTGGCGGGCGATTACACGGTCGATCTCGACGTGCACGGCCCGGTGACGATTCCCGCGAGCGCGTTGCGCACGATCGTGAAAATCGACGCCAAAGGCCGCGCCGCCGTCATCGCGCCGGTGACGGGCGCAGGCGTCGGTACTGCGCGGATCGACCTGAAGCTGACCGGTCCGGGGCTCACGGCGACGCAGTCGTTCGCGCTGAACGTGAAGCCCGGCACGGCCGACCTCTATCGCCGTACGGTGCGATCGATGGAGCCGGGCACGAACGTGACAATTTCCAACGACCTGCTCGCCGACTTCATTCCGGGCACGGGCGCGGTGTCGGCGGCGGTTTCGCCGCTCGGCGCCATCGACGTGCCGGCGCTGCTGCAGGCGCTCGATCGTTATCCGTACGGTTGCTCGGAGCAGATCGTCAGCCGCGCCATGCCGCTGCTCTACGTCAACAAGCTCGCCGCGACGGAAGCGCTAGCGCTCGACGCCTCCATCGACCAGCGCGTGCGCGACGCGATCGAACGCGTGCTGACGCGTCAGGATTCGTCCGGCGCGTTCGGGCTGTGGAGCGCCGGTTCGGCCGACGATCTGTGGCTCGACGCCTTCGTCACCGACTTCCTGACGCGGGCGCGCGAAAACAATTTCGCCGTGCCGCAGCGCAGTTTCGATCAGGCGCTCGACCGGCTTCGCAATCAGGTCGCCAACACGACCGACGTGAAGGCAGGGCAGAGCGAAGCCATCGCGTACGCAATCTATGTGCTGGCCCGCAACGGCCGCCCGGTGATGGGCGATCTGCGCTACCTCGCCGACACGAAGCTGTCTGAGTTCACGACGCCGCTGGCGCGCGCGCAGCTCGCAGCCGCGCTGGGTCTGCTCGGCGATCGCGGTCGCGCGCAGACCGTGTTCGTCGCCGCCAACGACCAGCTGGCGGCGGTGCGTCAGGGCCGCTTCTCGCGCGCCGATTACGGCTCGCGCCTGCGCGACGCCGCCGGCGTTCTGGCGCTCGGGGCGGAAGCCGGCATCGACCGCGCGCAGCTGATCCGCGCCAGCGAGACGATCTCCGTGGAGCGCGCCGCGACCTCCTACACCAGCACGCAGGAAAACGCCTGGATGGTGCTGGCGGCGGAAGCCATGGCGCGCGACGCGCAGGCGCTGTCGTTGACGATCGACAGCCAGCCGGTGAGCGGCAGCCTCTACCGCACATGGCGCGGCTTCGCGCTCGATGGCCGCAACGTCACCGTCGCCAACGCCGGCAGCGCCACCGCGCAGATCGTGCTGACCACGTCGGGCAATCCGATCGTGCCGGAGCCGGCCGCCTCGCAGGGCTATCAGGTGGAGCGCAGCTTCTATCGCCTCGACGGCAAGCCGGCCGATCCGCTGACGATCAAGCAGAACGACCGTCTGGCGATCGTGCTGAAGGTCACCGAGACGGAAGCCGCCTATGGACGCCTGCTGCTGGTCGACAAGCTCGCGGCGGGCCTCGAGATCGACAATCCCGCCCTGTTCGACGGCGGCTCGATCGACGGACTGTCATGGCTGAAGCGCGACGTGGAGCCCGCCAACGTCGAATATCGCGACGACCGCTTCGTCGCCGCGTTCGACCGCAATGGGAAAGAGAAGGCGGTGTTCACCGTGGCCTACATCGTGCGCGCCGTGACGCCCGGCCGCTACGTGCTGCCGCCCGCGGTGATTGAGGACATGTACCGACCGCAGCGGTTCGGCCGCACAGCGTTCGGGACCGTCGAGGTCGCCGAGACCCGCTGATGGGCAAGCGCGGCTTCGCCATCGCGGCCTTCGTCGTCACCACGTTGGGGCTCGGAATTCCGGGCTCCATCGAGGCGGCGCGGCGCGCGCTGGGGCCGCTCGACCTGAGGATCGTCGATCAGGGCTCGTCCATCGCGGTCGACCGCGACGGACGATTGCTGCGCGCCTTCACAACAGCCGACGGCCGATGGCGCTTGCCTGTGTCGACCGCAGACGTCGATCCGCGTTTTCTCGACATGCTGATCGCCTTTGAAGACCGCCGCTTTCAGCAGCATGACGGCGTCGATGCGCGGGCGCTGGGACGCGCTGTCTGGCAATTCATCCGCAACGGCCATGTGGTGTCGGGCGGCTCGACGCTGACCATGCAGGTGGCGCGTCTGCTCGAACCGCGCGAGCAAAGAACCGGCGCGGCGAAACTCCGCCAGATCGGCCGCGCCATCGAGCTGGAACAGAAATTCTCGAAGACCGAGATCCTCGATCTCTATTTCGCCCTCGCTCCCTATGGGGGCAATCTCGAAGGCGTGCGGGCCGCAAGTCTCGCCTATTTCGGCAAGGAGCCGAAGCGCCTGTCCAACGCCGAAAGCGCGCTGCTGGTGGCGCTGCCGCAATCGCCCGAGACGCGGCGCCCGGATCGCTCGGTGGAAGCCGCGCGCCGCGCCCGCAACCGCGTGCTCGACCGCGCCGCGCGCGCCGGCGTTCTGACCCGGCAGGAAGCCGAGAACGCGAAGGCCGAGCCTGTGCCGCGCGAGCGCAAGCCGTTTCCGTCCTTGGCGGCGCATGTGGCCGAAGCCGCGCATCAGGCCGAGCCCGGCAGGCGCATTCTGAAATTCGCGCTCGACGGACGGCTGCAGGCCTCGCTCGAAACGCTGGCGCGCGAAAGCGCCGAGCGTATGGGGCCAAAAATCTCCGCCGCCATTCTGGCGATCGACAACGCGAGCGGCGAAATCCGCGCGCAGGTCGGATCGGCGGATTATTTTTCCACCGAACGCGCCGGCTCGATCGACATGACGCAGGCGCTGCGCTCGCCGGGCTCGTCGCTGAAGCCGTTCATCTACGCGCTGGCGTTCGAGAACGGCGTCGCGCATCCCGAAACCATTCTCGACGACCGCCCGGCCCGCTACGGCATCTACGCGCCGGAAAATTTCGACATGCAGTTTCAGGGACAGGTGACGGCGCGCCGCGCGCTGCAATTGTCGCTCAACGTGCCGGCCGTCGAACTGCTGAACGAGGTCGGCCCCGCCCGCCTGCTGGCGCGGCTGCGCAACGCCGGCGCGGACATCGTGCTGCCCGGCGACGCCCCGCCGGGCCTCGCCATCGGGCTCGGCGGTCTCGGCATCCGGCTGAAGGATCTGGCGCGGCTCTATGCCGGGCTGGCGCGCGGCGGCTCTGTTCCGGATCTGGTGGTGCGGCTCGATCTGCCGAAGCCGCGCGCCGCGCAGCAGAACATCAGCGAGCCCGTGGCGAGCTGGTACGTCGCCGACATCCTGCGCGGCGCGCCGCCGCCGATCAACGCCACTAGCGGGCGCATCGCGTTCAAGACCGGCACGTCCTACGGCTATCGCGACGCCGTGGCGGTCGGGTTCGACAAGCGCATGACGATCGGGGTCTGGTTCGGACGGCCTGACAATGGCGCGGTATCGGGACTCGTCGCCCGGCAGATCGCCGCCCCGGTGCTGTTCGACGCCTTCGGGCGCGTGCCGGGCGAGACGGAACCCCTGCCGCGCCCGCCCAATGCGCTGATCTCGACCACGAGCGGGCTGCCGCCGCCGCTGCGCCATCTGCGCAAGGATACGCCCAAGACCGTCGCGGCGACCGCCATCGCGCAGTTGAAGATCGCCTATCCGCCGGACGGCGCGCGCGTCGATCTGGGCCTCGCGCAAGGCGCATCCTCGCCGCTGGCGCTGAAGGCGCAGGGCGGCGCGCTGCCGCTGTTCTGGATGGTCAACGGCGCGCCGGTCGGGTTGCCCGATCCGCGCCGCCAGTCGAGCTGGACGCCCGACGGCGCGGGATTCGCGCGCGTATCGGTGATGGACGCCAAGGGCGCGACCGACAGCGTTCTGGTGCGGCTCGAATAATCAGAACAGCGCGCGCAACTGAGCCCACACGCCGCCGAACGGGCGGAACGTGAACTCGACCCGATGCCGTCCGGGCGGGACCGCAACGGCGCGGAACACCACATTGGCGCGCTCGATCACGGCCGGCTGGCCGTCGACGGTCGCCGTCCACCACGGATGCCAGACGTCGTTCAGCACCACCCAGCCGCCCTGCGGGGCCTCGGCGTCGACCACGATGCGCGTGTTGGCGTAGCTGTCGAGATGCGCGCTTCCGACCGGGCGCGGCGTCGTGTCGGCGGGAGGCGGATTTTCCAGCAGCACGGTGCGGCGGTAATCGACGTCCGGCCAGACGCCGGATTTGATCATGGCGTCGAAATCCGCCTTGCGGGCGTCCGTGGCCAGCAGCACGCGCGGCAGTGCGCGCGGGTTTTCGTAGATATACGCGTCTTTCGTGCGGCCGATCTCGACGAGATCGCCGGGCTTCAAGGTCTTGTCGAGTTCGCCTGCTGGAACCCCGGTGGCGATCCAGCGCAGGCCGAGCAGATCGGCCATCACGGATCTGTAGCCCGGAAACAGCGGCGCGAACTTGCGCTGCTCGGGGATCGCCACATGATCGATGGCGCCGGTCGCCTCGGCAAATTCCTTCAGCACGATCGGATTGTAGCCGAGCCAGTGATCGATGCCGTGCACCATGCCGGTGTTCGGCCATTCGAAGCCGACGGCCGCCATCTCGACACGGTCACGCCGATCGGGCGCGGGGTTGGACGCCAGCTTCTGCTTCAGCATCGCGATGGTCTCGTTGCCCGTGTCGGGGCGCAGCACGTCGTAGGTCGACGACGGCAGCGCGGTCGATTCGTTGGGGCCGTTGCTGAGCGCCAGATCGACTGTCATCAGGCCGGCGATGACCAGCAGCGCCGCCGAGGGATTGCGCGCTCCGATGCGGGCGCAAACCGCGAGCGCCAGACCTGACGCCGCCAGCAGGCTCGCGCCGAGCAGCAACGCCGGCGTCGCCTGTTGCAGTCGTCCCTTGTCGAACGCCACCCAGATGCAGACGCAAAGCAGGAACGCGACCGACGCTGCCTCGACCGCATAGGCGGTGCGAGAGCGCGGCCGGTCGCGCAACGCGACATGCACGCAATAGCCGCCCAGAAGCGCCAGAAGCCCGCCGATCGGGAACGTCGCATCGGCCGGGCGGCGGAACAGGTTGATGCCCGGCAATTGATACGCGAGGCGGAAGAACGGCGTGAAGTCGCCGAACGCAAACAGCGTCATCACCACGGCCGCGACCGTCAGACCGAGGATTTCGCGCCTGCCGAGCGCGCCACGCGCGAATCCGATCGCCGCAATGGCCGCAATCGGCAGCGCGCCGATGTAGATCGCCGCCATGTTGCGGGCGAGGGCCAGTTCGTTCGGCCCCCAGATCAGCGATGATGGCGGTCCCCAGTAATCCTTCAGAGGACCGTCGACGCCGAACAGGTTGGCGACAATCAGCGTCAGCATCGACGGCGGCGGCAGCGATCCACGCGCCGCGCCTTCGTAACCGATGTCGACCCGGATCGATTGCGCGGCGAGCGCAATCGTCAGGGCGATCGGCACGGCGATCAGCACCACGCCGACGATGGTGGCGGCGATCAGCGGCGGCAGAACCGCCTTCAGCCGCGCCCAGATTGCCCCGGAGGCGCAAACCTCCCAGACGACATAGATCGCCAGCGCCAGCGCGCACAAATAGGCGATCTGGTCGCGGCCGATCACCATCAGGGCGGCCGTGACGCCCGCGCCGATTCCGTAACCTACGGAGCGCCGGTCAAGCGCGCGGGCCAGCAACCACAACGTGATCCCGAACCAGCAGAAGCTCAGCACCTCGCCGATGTGCTGGACCCGCCATGCGGCCGAGCCGCCGTTGGCGAACGCGAAAGCCGCCACCAGCCCGGCCGGCGCGCCCCAGCCGCGATCGAGGCAGAACAGGATGATCGCCACGCCCGCCAGCCACAGCATCGCAAACGTGACGGCGTCCATGGCCTGAAAGCCCGGCGCAGCGTCGAACAGCGCCAGCAGCAGATAGGGCGGATTGAAGATCAGCGATTGCGGATCGGCGATCTGCGGCGAACCGGCGAAGACGTTGGGGTTCCAGAACGGGCTCTGGCCGGTGTGCAGCGCATGCGCCAGAAACTGCAGTTGCGGATAAAAGTGCGCCTTGGCGTCCCACGGGATCGTCACCGCGCCGCTGAGCCAGGGCCAGGCCAGCGCCAGCGACCCAACGGAAAACAACACGATCGCCAGAGCCTTGCTGGCTCCGGCGTCTTCACCCGTCCGGTCGTGCAACGAGGGCTACTCCTTGACTGAGCCGCCGCCAGTCAACGAATCCACGTCGATCATATGGCCGGCGCGGTCGCGCTTCGAGGCCAGATATCTCACATTCTCTTCCGTCCGGCGACCCAGGATGCGCTGATCGGAATCGACTTCCAGCCCCGCCGTCTCCAGCGCCTTGATCTTAACCGGGTTGTTGGTCATCACCCGCACCCGCACGACGCCGAGTTGTTTCAGCATGGAAGCGGCGAAATCGAAGCCGCGCTGGTCGTGGCCAAAACCGAGCACCTCGTCGGCGTCATATGTGTCGAAGCCCTGCGCCTGCAACTTGTAGGCGCGGATCTTGTTCGAGAGTCCGTTGCCGCGGCCTTCCTGATCCAGATAGAGCAGCACGCCGCCCCCGTTCTCGGCCATGAAGCGCGCCGTGTGGCGCAACTGGTCGCCGCAATCGCACTTCAGGCTGCCGAACAGATCGCCCGTGAGGCAGGCGGAGTGCAGCCGCACCGTGACGGTCTTGGAAAAATCCGGCTTGCCGACGATCACCGCGACCTGATCGCGCAGGCCCTCGCCGCCGCGAAACACAACGAATTCGGTATCGGGCGCGCCTTCCAGCGGCACCGGGGCGCGCGCCATGATGCGCAGCTCAGCCGCCTGCGCGGCGCGGTATCCGCCGATGGCCGAGACCTCGACCTCGATGAGCCCGGCGTCCGCCACCGCGCGGGCCGCAACCGGCGTCACCACCAGTGCGGGCAGCACGAGCGCCACTCGCGCCAGCTCCAGCGCGGCGCGGTCGATCTTGGTCAGCGCCGCCACCGGCGCGTCGTAACGGGCGCCGACCTGCAGCGACAGCGTCTCGATGCGGGCCAGATCGACGTGTGGCAGCGCGAACGCGCCCGGCTCCGTCCGGTCGAACCCGAGACGCCGCAGGCGCGGGGCGGGCAGAACGAGACGCGGAAAGCGCTTGGCGCGCTGTTCGAGCCATGTCGCCAGCTTGTCGTCGAGCGCCTCGACATTGACGGCGACGGCCAGAGACTGACCCGCCCGGATCAGGACCGGCCGGCCGCTGCGAACTTCTGAAATGGCGCGTTCAACGCGAATTTGATCCATCTGGCCGTCTGAAACTGAATTCGGCATGGAGAACTCTGTTACCCTGCTACGGTTTCGCAATGCTTCCACGAAGGCGACCATGGCCGCATCCGGTCCAGACAGCGCATCACCTATATACACCAACCAAGTGTATATGGATTTGCGCACGCCATGGATCACGCTTGCGGGAGTAAAAGCGTGAATTTTGATTTGAGTTCCCAGCAACGCGCGATTCTCGAACCCATCGCGGCCGCCGATCCCGCCCGCCCCTTCGTGGTCGCCCAGCTCGGACAATCGCTCGACGGCCGGATCGCCACTGTCAGCGGCGAATCCCGTTATATCAATGGCGAAGCGGCGCTTGACCATCTGCATCTGCTGCGCGCCCATGTGGACGCCATCTTGGTCGGAGCCGGAACGATCGCGGCCGACGATCCCCAACTGACGGTGCGGCGTGGCCCCGTCGCGGCGCGGCCGGCGCGGGTGGTGATCGACCCGCTCGGCCGCCTCGGACCCGGCAAACGCTGGCTGACGCCCGACGGCGCCGCCTGCATCGTCATCGGCTCGCCCGCAGCCTCGCCCTGCGCGGGTGCGGAACTGGTGCGCCTGCCGCTCCGCAACGGCCTGCTCGACCCCGCCGCGATCGTGGCGGACCTGTTCGGGCGCGGGTTTCGCCGGCTG
>CANJEY010000020.1 GCA_947472615.1 Beijerinckiaceae bacterium | reverse complement strand
CGCGCTTGGCGTGAAGATCCTCGGCGAAGACGCCATCAAGGGATTTCTGAACAAACTCAACGCGCTTGACCGGAGGGTTCATGGCGACGCTTCATCGGGTTGAAATCATCAATCCGCGTCATTTGTCCATCAAATCAGGCCATTATGAGTCCAACGGAAAATGAGGGGATTCATGAGGATTGGGGCTGCCGTTGACGATCTGATTGACGGCTACGTCCGCCACCCGAAAGTCGATGGGGGCTTTCGATACGTTCGAAATGCCAACAACATAAACTGGCCGCGTCCCCGAACGGATACCTCTACTCGCAGGGCTGACCAGCACGACCGACTTGGTTTTTTTCGAAACGATCGATGGCCTACCATCGCGCATCATTGGCTGTTGCGATGTGCTCAAGGCTTGAAATTTCACCGACTCAGTTGTGTTGCAACCCGCGACTACGAGCGCGGCTAGCGAAATCAGAACGAGATTTGCAACTCTCATGTACGCCCCCACACAAACTCCAAGGATCAATGTGCAAATTTCCAGCCATCGTGGCAACTGATACATTTGATATGTTATCTATATTTATGCCGATTCCTGATTGTCACGCTTAAGCTAAATCGCATTTGTGAGATAGTTACATAGATTGAGAAAATCGACTCGACGCGTCGCCAAAAATACCTAATTTGGTATCGGCAAATGCCATGGTCCGCGCCTCAATGGCGCCGGTTGGCCGGATCAACCTCCTTCTCCGGCGATCGCCCGCGAGGGATTTCTCAAGCGTTGGGAGGGAAAGTCACTGGCGGAGCTTTTATCCTACATTCAGGAGATGATGCCTGTAGACAATCCCGGCACCTTGAATCAGAATGAGGCCGCTGACGCTATTGCGCATATGCTCGCGGTCAGCAATGTGCCCGTGGGCACGAGCGAACTTCCGGCCGACCCGGCGAAACTTAAAGACATCGTCATCAAGTCAACTCCTTAGTCGCGCGTTGTGCCGGCAAGTCCGAAAACCGGCGCTGATAACGATATCAGCCGACAATGGGAACCGCCGAGCGATGGGGGCACGTCGACCCCGACCTTCAGCTTCCATGACGTCAGATGATTTTCCATACATTTGGTTCGTCGCTTCCCGGGACAGAGAAGGCAGTTCACTGCAAAGGTAACCTGGGTCCAGTATGCGCCGTGTGCGGCAAGTGTTGTCGGGCGACGTCGCGCAGCGTTTCGGCCAGTTCCTGGCTCAACCTCGAATTCGGCCGGTTCTTCGGAAACAGCAGCAGCAATTCGATGGGCCGGCTGGGCATGAGAGGACGGATGACCAGATCGTCGAAAAAGCCGGTGGCGGCGACCAGCAGATCGACGATGGCGATGCCGGCTCCCTCGCGCGCGAGGACACAGCCTGTGGCTGACGAGCCGACTTCGACGGACGGCACATGCCCGCAGCCAGCTTCCCTGAAGTAATCCTCCGTCAGCGACCGGAGAAACGTTCCCGCACCGAAGCTGATCAGGGGCTGCCCGATCAGATCCTGCGGCGCGACGCCCTCCTGCGTCGCGAGCGGATGGCGTCTTGGCATCGCGCAACCCAGGCCTGAATAGCCGATCACTTCCTTCGCGATCGGCAGATCCGGCGCCGGGCCATAGACGACCCCCATGTCGAATTCACGCTGGGCCACCCGCTCCGCGACCCGATAGGGCGACATCGGGGCGTGCAATTGCACACGCACATCCGCGAAACGCTCACGGAATCGGGCAATCGCCAATGGCAGGATCGTGCTGGTGAATGTCGGGTTGGCGATCACCGAAACCCGCTTGGTTCGTCCGGTGCGCAGATCCCTTGCGAAGGTCGACAACTGCCCGAGTTGATCGTGTATCCGGTCGACACCCGGAAAGAGATCCTCCGCCTCCGGGGTTGGAACCAGTCGGCCGGCGATCCGCTCGAACAGCTTCAGGCCGAGACTCTGCTCGGCGCGCTTGAGCGCAATGCTGACGGACGGCTGGGTGATATTCAACGCCCGCGCGGCTTCGCTCACCGAGCCGTGGACCATGATCGCGTGAAATATTTCGATATAGCGAAGCTTCATGACGGTGGACGCACATTCTGCCTGACGCCATCCCATAGACAAAAGCTATGGATGAGCAAACGAATACGATTGGCCGATCCTCCGCGCAACATGGAATATGAAACAGCTGAAATGCGCCGTAAAAAACAGGCGCTTCGGCCGGATCGGGCGCGTGTCGAAACCGCCGGGAGGAAGAATGGAAAGCGCTGTCGCGTATATCGGGGCCAAGCCGCGCCCGTCGACATGGACAGGGCCGATCATCGACTGCGATGTCCACGCCTGTGTGCCGTCCATCAACGCGCTGCTGAAGTACCAGCCGCCCCTGTGGGTTGAGACGACGCGCGAGCGCGCATGGAAAGGGCCAAGTACGGCATCGATCTATCCTCCAAATGCCGAGACGAGCGTCAGGAGCGAGTGGCGCCCGGAATCCGGCGTCGCGGCGTCCGACGTATCCATGCTGCAGAAGCACATCCTCGACGTCACCCGGTCCGAATACGCGATTCTGAATTGCTACTACGCTGTCGAAAGCCTGCGGCACCCGGACTGGGCGGCCGTGCTAGCGTCCTCGGTGAACGACTGGCTGATCGAGAACTGGCTTGAGAAGGATTCGCGGCTGCGGGCCTCCATCGTCATCCCGGGCCGCGACCCTTTGGCGGCGGCGCGCGAGATTGACCGGGTCGGATCGCATCCGGGCTTCGTTCAGGTGCTGTTGCCGGTACGGTCGGAGCGTCCCTACGGCCACCGCTACTTCTGGCCGATGTTCGAGGCGATGGTGAGGCACGACCTCGTCGCCGGAATTCATTGGGGCGGCCAGACCGACGGAGCCCCCTCCCCGACCGGCTGGGCCTCGTGGCATGCGGAAGAGATGGCGGCGGAAACGCAGGTCTTCGCCTCGCAGATGACGAGCCTGATCCTCGAAGGCGTCTTCCAGAAGTTCCCGCAATTGCGCGTGTCTATGCTGGAAGGCGGCTTCACATGGCTGCCGACCTGGGGCTGGAACCTCAACAAGAAATGGAAGGGTCTTCGCCGCGAAGTGCCGTGGGTCAACCGGTTGCCCACAGAGATCATTCGCGATCATATCCGGTTTTCCGCTGTGCCAATCGACATGGGGCCGCCCGCCCACATGCGAAAGATCATCGAATGGCTGGAAAGCGACGACATGCTGATGTTCGCCACCGACTATCCGCATCTGCACGACGACGACATGGACGACCTGCTCGCCGTGATGCCGGAATCGATGCGCACCAACGTCATGTCGGAGACGGCGCGGCGCTGGTACCGTCTCTAATTTGAATCTCGTTCCGAACGCCCACCCAGACGATTGGGGACTGACATGAGCTCACAACGCCAGACCATCGCGGATGACGAAAAGATTCCGGTCATCGACGTCGACTGCCATCCGATGCCGCGTCACTTCGACGCCAACGTGAAGAAACATCTGCCGCGACGCTGGCAGGAGTACATGACGAAATATCATCCGGGCGTCGCCTTCTCGTCATTCGGCTCGCCGCCGCAGCGCGAATTCACGCACCGTCTCGACGCGCTGGACCAAAATGGGCGCGTGTCCGCCGATCCGATGTTCGTCAAGAAGCAATTGCTCGACGAATACGATCTCACGGCCGCAGTCCTGACCAACATCTCGGGCTTCGGCATCACCGGCGCCAATCGTCCGGCGGAAATGTCGCGGGCGCTCACCTCAGCTTTCAACGACGCCATCGCGGAATCATGGCTGCAGGCCGATCCGCGCTATTATGCGGCCATCTCGGTGGGCCGCGATATTCCGGACATCGTCAATGAAATCCGGCGCTGCAAGGAAGGCCCGATGGGCGACCGGTTTGTGACCGTTCTCATTCCTCCGAGCGGCGAGGCGCCGCTTGGCAAGGAGCGATATTATCCGATCCTCGAAGCCTGTGTTCACTACGATCTGCCATTGTCGGCGCATGTTCCCGGCACAGGCGCCAAGGGCACTGCGCTCGGACACCCAAGTTATTACGCCGAGTTCCACATGAACCTGGCCGCTCACCCGATGTCGACGGTGCCCAGCCTGATCTTCGAAGGCACGTTCGATCGTTACCCCACCCTGAAGATCGCGTTCCTCGAACTCGGATGGTCATGGGCGCCGACAGTCGCGTGGCGCCTCGACAAGGTTCACAAAAAACTGCGCAACGAAGTCTCGCATCTGCAGCGCAAGCCATCGGAATACATGCGCGACCATTTCTGGTTCGCGACGCAGCCCGTCGAAGAGCCAGAACAAGTCCGCCACACCGAGAGCATTTATCAAATCTTCGAGGAAAGCGGCTTCGCCGACAAGCTTATGTATTCGTCCGATTATCCGCATTGGGACTTCGATTCGCCGTATGATGGCGTCGCCGCGCATCATCCCATCGAGCGCCGCCGCCGCATTCTTGGCGAGAATGCCAGCAAGCTGTTCAAGATTCCGCTCAAAGAAAATTCTGGAATTCTCGCGAAAGCCGGACCAGGCGGCGTCATCAGCCCACGGGCAGCCTGACGGCGCGGTGGAGACCACAATGTCCAGCACTGCGCCCAACAACGACGCCAAGCGATACGTGGTCGCCCGCAAGGACGAGATCGCCGAAGGTGGGCGGATCATCGTCAAGGTAGAGGACCGGGAAGTCGGCATCTATCGCCTGAACGGGAAGTTCCACGCCATCCTCAACAGGTGCCCGCACCTCAACGGTCCACTTTGCCTGGGTGGAGTCGTTAGCGAAGTTTACTCACCAATGCCCGGCGACATCCGCGGCAATCCGTCGAAACTGTTTGTCACCTGCCCATGGCACAATTGGGAGTTCGACGTCGATACAGGACAATCCTACTGGAGCGCGCGCGGACCGCGCGCGCGCCTGTATCCGGTGGAGATCGAACACGGCGACGAGGTGACGGCGGAACTCGAAAGAGGCGCGGTCGATCGAGTCCCTGGCCCGTACAAGGCAGAAGTGGTTCCGGTATCGCTCGAAGCCGATTATGTCGTGCTCACCATGCGGGCTATACCCCGGTCATGAAAGCCTTTGGCTTCGACGTCAGATGGAAGGTGGCGCAACCTTACGTCACCGTCGAAGACTATCGCAAAGCCGCACTCAAACGACTGCCGCCTTTCGTTCGTGGCTATCTCGATGGCGGCGCGGAAGATCTCGTAACCCTGAATGAAAATCGGGATGCATTCTTGCGTTGGTCGCTGAAGTCAAAAGTATTGACCGCGACCGGCACGCCCGACATTTCAACTGCGGCTGTAGGTCAAAATCTGTCCTTGCCAATACTGCTCGCGCCCACGGGCTTTTCCGGACTCTATCGATGGGAGTCTGACATCGCCGCCGCGAGGGCTGCCGAAAAGCGTGGGACGCGCCTGATCGCCAGCACCGTCTCGTCGTGGTCGCTCGAAGAGATCGCGCAGGCGACCACGCAGGATCATTGCATCCAGCTATATCCTCGCGAAGGCGACTTTGCTGCGCGACTGATGAAACGCGCCTGGGACGCGGGCTATCGAAGTCTGTTCCTGACCGTCGACAGTCCGGTGCTGGGCAACCGCGAGAACGAGCGGCGCAAAGGCATGTCCATGCCTCTCGTCCTCACCCCGTGGCGGATGCTGGAGATGGCCGCTCATCCCCGCTGGCTTTATGAGACATTGCGCTACCGGCGAGTGTCGGCGCGCAATCTCGTCAGCGGCTCCTCGTTCTCCGATGCGGCGGAGTCGTTCAAAATTCATGCGCGAGAACTCGTCCAGTCCACGCTCAGCTGGGACGACTTCTCGTGGATGCGTGACCACTGGAAAGGCCGCATCTACCTCAAGGGCGTCGTCGACGCCGATGACGCCCGAACGGCCGTCGCGCTGGGAGCGGACGGCGTTGTGGTGTCAAATCATGGCGGCCGCCAGCTCGACTTCGCGCAGTCGACTCTTGCAGCATTGCCCCCCATCGCCGCCGCCGTCGGCGGTCGCGCCGAAATCCTGCTCGATGGCGGCGTGCGACGCGGAACCGACGTCATCAAGGCGATAGCGCTGGGCGCGAACGCGGTTCTGATCGGACGGCCTTTTCTTTACGGACTCACCGTCGCAGGGCAGCCCGGGATCGAGCATGTCCTCGACATATTTCGTTCCGAGATCACCCGGGCGCTCACCCTGATGGGCGTCCGATCAATCAGGGAGCTTGATGCAAGCTGGCTCATCGACCGCCGGGATTTTTCGGCGAAAGATGACTCTCAGCACACGCCTTTGTCCTTGGCTTCAAGTCTCGAAGCCCACACGCAACATGAGCCCAAAACGATACGAGCATAAAACAACCGGCGCAAAGGCCGGACGCAGTCAGTTCACGAACAAGCGACAGGCCAAAGGCCTGAAAAGGGAGAGACACATGAGCAGGAAGCTAACCGGAGTGACGATTCTTCTCGTCTCTGTCCTGGCGGGACGCGCGGCGATCGCACAAGATTCGCCAAATTATGCAAAGGCCAAGCAGGAAGGCGAAGTTCGCTGGTACACGACGAACATCATCGATACGGGTGTTATTCCGATCGTCACCGCATTCGAGAAACGCTATCCGGGCGTGAAGGTCATCTATTCGCGTGGCGATAGTCCGCAAACAGTCGTCAAGATCTTGAACGAGGCGAAGGCCGGCCGCATCGAGGCCGATGTGGTTGGCGGCACCGGCACATCCGCGCCGCTGCAGAAGGCGGGCTTGCTGACGCCCTATAAGGTGATGAACTGGGACGCCATTCCGACCGAGCGGAAAGATCCGAACGGATACTGGACGTCCAACATCCTTTATTTCCATACGCCTGCCGTCAACACCGATCTGGTCAAGCCCGCCGACATACCGACGAAGCTCGAGGACCTTCTCAGTCCAAAATGGAAGGGAAAGCTGTCGTGGAGCACATCCAGCCTCGGCGGTCCGGCCTTCATCGGATCGGTGCTGGTTGGGTTGGGCGAAGAAAAGGGCATGGAGTTCCTGCGCAAACTTGCGAAGCAGGACGTCATCAGCCTCGGCGTCAGCGCGCGCGCCGCTGTCGAGCGCGTCAGCGCCGGCGAATATGCGGTCGCATTGGGCATTCTTAACTTCCACGCTCAGATCGACACAGAAAAAGGGGCGCCGGTCCGCTGGTTGCCTATTGAGCCGATCCTCGGAACGTTTTCGGTCGAAGCGGTCCTCAAGGACGCTCCGCGCCCGAATGCAGCGCGACTGTTCGTGGACTTTCTGATGTCGGAGGAAGCGGCGCGCGTTCTTGCAAACGCAGGCTTCCTGCCAGCGCTCCCCACCGTGCCGGCGAAAACGCCATCGCTGAAGCCCGAGGGTGGAAATTTCAAGGCAAATTTCGTCACACCGGACTTTCTGGCGGACAACACAGAGAAATGGATGGGCTTGCGGAAGGATTTGTTCGAGTAGCTTGCGCAGACTTTAGACAGGCGATGACGAGCCTGATCACTCGGGACGCGATCAACGGCCGCGAAACGCTCCGGGACGGAGGCGGCGCGCGCGTCATTCGGGACGATCTCACAGGCCGGCGCGGCACACTGGGTGATCTTTCCTTTCACCAGCCGCTTCCATCAGGATACCGATTTTAGTGCAGCATTGAGGCGCCATCTAAGCCGGTCTCCAAATTAGTCCACAATCTGGCTACCAGACACGACGAAGTGCAGAGATAGAGCAGCGGCGACGGCATTCTCCACATCGAGGATGATCACCTCCGCGCAGATGCCGCAGCCATTTCAAATCGCTGAGGCCCGTTGGCCGGAAAAGAGCACACACTTCACAAGATAGACAGCCTCAGAAAGAGGCTTTTACTGACATGGCCACAGGACCATCAGGATGTGTGGTCCACAGTTCGATCGAATCCCCGATAAATGTGGCATTGAGCAACACAGGTTGCAAATCAAACAGTGGCGACAAAGATCGGAACTAGAAGGCAGCTAGCGGTCGCCCCATCAGGTCTGCGGCAAAGTTCGCCAAAAGCGTTGCCTGCAGCGGTCCATGGACGACGAGACCGGGATAGAACTCCTGTTCGACGGCGTATTGCCGATCGTAGTGAATGCGATGGCCGTTAAACGTCAGCGCCGAATAACGGAAAAGGATGGCGCTCGACGGCGTCACGCTGCGCTGGTGTTCGCCCCGGCGGGCTGGCTCTTCCTTTGTGACAGTTGAAAGAGCAGTCGCCGCCTCCCGATAGACGATGTCCTGCTCTTCCGTCAGCAAAACCTGCCCGGAACTTTCCAGACGGTGCTCGATGATGACAAAGCACAATGCCCCGCTGCGACCGGACTTGTATTGGACGTCCTTGATGCGGGAAGTCCTCAGGATCTCGTCACCGACCAGAAGTGGACGCTGGAACTGAAGCCGCCCGCCGGCCCACATTCTTCGTGGCAGAGGCACGGGCGGGAGAAAACCTCCCTTGGCCGGATGACCGTCAACGCCCAGAGAGTCCATCGGCACGACTGGCTGCGCGAGACAGAAATGCGCTAGAGGAGGCATGGCCTCTCCGCGAACCGGAGGCGAGCCCGATCGGTTCAGCGTTGCGTGCAGTTTGCGCGCGAGATCTTGGCTGGCAAAATCGCTGACGCATTCTTCTCGAGAGATCCAGGTCTGAAGATTCGCTATGTCCGCTTCGGATAAAACACTCATGCGCCTTCGTCCGCCCGGGGGCGTGCACCCAGGGCTGGCACCGGCCCGTATCGTCGGTCTTCCCCATTGAAGATGGGCGCTGGAGCCGGAATGGCCGCAGGCCCGTTAGACGTCTCGACAATCATCCGACGCAGATGCGGATGACGGGACAACGACGCCATATCATTGAGCGACGCAAAGGCAATGTCCGCGTTTGTTAGCCGTGAACGCGCCTCTATGTCATCAAGGCTCAGGAACGTCTCACGCAACATCTGATCCGTGGCGGGACGGTTGGCGACACGCGCCACATTGGTCGCGAAGCGCGGGTCACGCGCCATGGCGGAGTTTTTCATAAAGACGTCGCAAAGTGAAACCCACTCACGATCGCTCTGGACCGAAATCAGAATGTCCTTGCCGTTACCGGTGCGGAAGACCCCATATGGGGCGATCGACGGATGCGCCAGGCCAAGCCGCTTCGGCGATTTCCCGCCCTCCTCCTGCAGCAGAGGAACCGCAAGCCAGTCGGCCATCACGTCGAACATCGAAATACGAATGTCAGCGCCGTGCCCCGAGATTCCGCGCGCAATCAGCGCTTCCAAAACCGCAGCATGCGCCGTCGCGCCCGTCGCGATGTCGACGATCGAGATTCCAACGCGCGCTGGCTCATTTGGTCCTCCGGTGATCGAGCAGAGGCCAGACTCCGCCTGAATGAGCAAGTCATATGCCTTACGATCGGAAAACGGTCCCTCGTCACCATACCCACTGATGGAGCAGACGATCAGAGCCGGGTGCTGATCGCGCAAGACCGAGATGGGAAAGCCAAGTTTCTCCATCGCGCCGGGCTTCAAATTCTGAACGAGCACGTCAGCGGTCGCAATCAGCCGCGACAGTTCTTCCTTGCCATCTGCTGACATCAAGTCGACGAGAATCGATTCTTTGCCGCGATTGAGCCATACGAAATAGCTCGAAAGCCCGGAAACGACATCGTCATAGCCGCGCGCAAAGTCGCCTTCCGGACGCTCGATTTTCAAAACTCGCGCACCCGCATCCGCGAGACGAGAGGTGCAGAACGGCGCCGCGACTGCCTGTTCGACCGCAACGACCGTCAAACCTTCAAGGGGCAGGCACCTTGCCATCAAAACGACCTCGGCAGGCCAAGCACGTGCTCGGCAACATAACTCATGATCAGGTTGGTCGAGATAGGCGCGACCTGATAGAGGCGCGTCTCGCGGAATTTGCGTTCAATGTCGTATTCGGTGGCAAAGCCGAAGCCGCCATGAAACTGGAGACAGGCGTTGGCCGCTTCCCATGACGCTTTCGCTGCGAGATATTTGGCCATGTTGGCCTGCGCTCCGCAGGGCCTTCCTTCGTCAAAGAGGCGGCACGCCTCGTAACGCATCAGATTGGCCGCCTCGACCTCGATGAAGGTCTCGGCAATCGGAAACTGCACGCCCTGGTTCTGGCCGATAGGACGACCAAAGACGATGCGGTCCTTGGCGTAACTGGTCACCTTGTCGATGAACCAGTAGCCATCGCCGATGCACTCAGCCGCGATCAACGCACGCTCGGCGTTCAAGCCCGTCAGGATGTACTTGAAGCCTTGGCCCTCTTCGCCGATCAGATTTTCTGCGGGTATCTCCAGATTGTCGAAGAAAAGCTCGTTGGTCTCATGGTTGACCATGTTTCTGATGGGCTTGACCAACATCCCGCTACGTTCTGCCTCGCGCAGGTCGACGAGGAAAATCGAAAGCCCATCAGACTTTTTCTTCACCTCGTCGATGGGCGTCGTCCGCGCCAGAAGAATCATCAGGTCGGAGTGTTGAACGCGACTGATCCACACTTTCTGCCCGTTGATGACGTAGCTATCGCCTTTCTTGACAGCAGTGGTTTTGATCCGGACCGTATCTGTTCCGGTCGTCGGTTCGGTCACGCCCAGAGACTGGAGCCGTAACTCGCCCGTGGCAATTTTCGGCAAATAGCGCTGACGCTGCGCTTCCGAACCATGCCGGACCAAGGTGTTCATATTGTACATCTGGCCGTGACAAGCGCCGGAATTTCCCCCCGAACGATTGATCTCCTCCATGATGACGGAGGCTTCCGTCAAGCCCAGTCCCGATCCGCCATATTGTTCGGGGATCAACGCCGCCATCCAGCCTTCCTTGGTCAGCTTGTCGACGAACTCTTCCGGATACCCGCGCTCCTCGTCGATCCTGCGATGATACTCGGCAGGAAATCCGGCACAGAGGGCCCGAACAGCCTCGCGAATTTCAACGAATTGATCGGCCCCAATCGTTTGCATGGATGCTTCCCTGAACACGCCGCATTGCTGGCTGGATCGCTCCAGCGTTCCACTCCCCGGATCAGGCCTTCATCATGCCCGCTTCGCGCTCGATATCTTCGAAGAGCGCCTGATTGCTGCTGATCGCCGGCACACCCTTTTGCGCAGCGATTTCGTTGAGAATGTCGAGCGTATGCAGGTCAGTGCAGGAGACGAGAATGCAATCGGCATCCCCGATGTCCATTGATCCGATGGCGCCCAGAAGATAGCAACGGGAGAGATCGGACACGATGGCAAAGCGATCCGGTGATGTGTTCAGGCCAAGCCCGAGCGCGGTCGTCACCTCCAAACCGTATGCCTTGAGAAACGCCGCGATCGAGTTATTGGACGTCTCGGTATAGGGCGTAAACAATGCAACCCGCCGGGCGCCGCGCCGGGTAATGGCGCGTACGATCGCCTGAGAAATCAGAACAACCCGCGCTGTACTGTCCGCGCCCAGAACATCCTCCAGCTTGCTCTGATCGCAAGCCATTGCGGCGGTCGTGCATCCCAATGCGACGATGTCGACCTGGCACAGCCGCAAGTCTTCCGCTGGCTCTGCAAGCGACTGCAAGGCCACGGCTTCCGGATCGGAGGCAAGGCTGCCCGCAACGGTCTTCATTCTCGCCGTATGGACCGAAAATCGCCCGGCCGCGAAATCCTGGAGTTCGCCTTCGCAGGTTGAGTTCGAACGTGGCACGACAAGTCCGACCCGCGGGCGGCGGCGAGCAGCTGCCGAAGCCGATGGCTCAATCGCTGCAGACAGATGACGCATGATCAAACCCTCGCATGAAACGTCCGCGCGTCGGCGGCCAGCTGAACCAGACTTACTTGGACGGCAGTGCGCTCATCGCCAACGTCGCATTGTCGTTACGGGCAATCAGCGTGACCTTCTTGTTATGCGCCCAGATATTCATTGGATGAAGAAACGGAATGATGGCGTAGGATGTCGACGCGACCATGTTCGCTTCCCGCAGCAGCGCAGCCCGCTTGGCGTCATTCACTTCGGTCACAGCCTCGAGAATGAAAGAGTCCAGTTTGTCGTTCGTGTAGTTGCCGTAGTTGACGACGCCAAAGCCGGGCGCCTTGCCCTTGGTCCCCACAAGCGCTCGCAGCGTCTGAGCCATATCGACGCTGCTGACGGCCAATCCGGTCTGGAAGAATGGAAGCTCCGAGTTCTGCCACTTCTTGAGGAACACCGCATAGGGCGTCACTTCCAGTTCGACCTTGATGCCAATGCGGGTCAGCATCTGCGCAACGGCCTGGGCAATGCGCGCATCCCCTGAGTAACGATCGTTCGTCGCACCCATGACGAGCCCGAATCCCTTCGCATAACCCGCCTCAGACATGAGCTTCCGCGCACCTTCAAGATCGAATGTCTCCGCCTTGATGTCAGGGTTGTAGCCGTCATAATCGGGACCCATCACGTTGGTTGCGATCTGGGCTTGCCCCTGCAGGATTCGATCGATGATCGAACGACGATCGATCGCCTTGGAGACGGCTTGCCGGACGCGAATATCCCGGAACGGATTCTTGCCATCAGTTCCCGAAATGCCCACGGCGGGTTCGTTCGCGTGCTGGAACTGCAGATAGATCAGCGTCTGCGATGGCCCGGACGTAACGCTCACCTGGCTGCTATTGTGCAGCCGTTCCATGTCTTGCGGCGGCGGCGAGTCGATCAAGTCGACATCACCAGCTAGCAAAGAGGCAAGGCGCGCCGCAGAATTCGGGATCGGGCGAATGGTGACGGCGTCCCAAGTTGGCGGCCCAGCCCAATAGCGATCGTTTCGGGCCATCCGCAAATGCGTGCTGGGCGCAAATGCTACGTACTTGTAGGGACCAGTGCCTATGGCCATTTTTCCGGAGTTGAAGCTGGGGGCGTCCGGCCATTTGTCGATGCCACAGGTCTTGTCATCAAAAGCAATCTTCTGTGTCTGGCCTGCGGCCTTGGCCGATATGACCGCAAGTGCGCTCAGCTCGTTCAGCAGTGCTGGATAGGGCGCGGTCGTGGTGACGACCACCGTGCCTTCGTCAGGCGCATCGATCGTCTTGATGGCACCCGTGTAACGGCTGAAGGAGCCGGTTGCTTCCTTGAAGTTCCGGATTCGACAAATCGTGTAGATGAAATCATTTGCCGTGAAGGGCGCGCCGTCATGGAACGTCACGCCCTGTCTCAGCTTGAACGTCCAGGTCACGCCATTTGCGAGCGTCCAGCTTTCCGCCAGCGCTGGCTCGATCTTCTGGCTCGCATTCATCGCCACAATTGCGTCGAAGAGATGCATCCGAATCTGGTTGTCGCCGCCGCCGACGTAATTGTGAGGATCGACCGAAGTCGTTTCTGTCTGCACGCCGATCACAAGCGGTGCAGCCTGCGAGATCGTCGTCGCGCTGGTGAGCGCGAGGACCACGACCGATGCTGCATTCAAGAACGTCCAGGCGCCAGACTTCATCTCAAAGATCCTCGGTTGATTGATCCTGCTTATGTGGCTCATCCCATGAGCCGAAAACATTCAATGTCATCGCAACGATGTGGTAGAAGCCCACTAGTGCAACAAGTTCCACGACGCCTTGATCACCGAAAATGGCTGTGGCCCTGTCATACAGCGCATCCGGCAATGCCGATGTTTGGTTCAGTCTGACAGTCGCCTCATAGGCGAGCGCTTGTCGGGCGTCCTTGAAATCGGGCAGATGTCCTTCGCCAATCGCGATCGTCACCGCTTCTGGAACGCCATGTTCGTGTGCGCGCGGAAGATGAACCTTCCAAGCATAGGCCGATCCGCGCTGCTTCGCAGTCGTTATGATGGCTAGCTCAACGACATCTCTCGGCAAGGTCGAGCGGAAGCCAAGGTATGCGCCGACGAGGTGCAGATGTTCGCCAACGACAGGGCTTGTCAGCCAGGCCGGCAATGGCCCCACGATACGCCCGCGAGCACTGCTCAGCGCAATCTGCGCGACCCGGCGCTGCTCGTCTGTATAGGTCTCCGGTGTAGGAAATCGCAATCGGTTCACGTCTGACATCTCATTGATCGTTCAGGTGGCAGGAAGACAAATGCCCGGGTCCAATCTCGCGCAGCACAGGCGTTTCCGTCTTGCACCGCGGCATCGCCATAGGGCAGCGTGGGTGAAAGTGGCAACCCGTCGGTGGAGAGAGCGGGGATGGCATTTCGCCCTTGATGACGGTGTATTTCTGACGTCGGTCGTGAAGGCGCGTAACCTGCCCCAGCAGGGCGCGAGTATAGGGATGGTTCGGTTCCCCATACAACTCGACCGTAGGCGCAATCTCGACGACTCGGCCGAGGTAGACGATCGCGACACGATCGCTCACATGATAGACGACGCCCAGATCGTGACTGATGAACACATATGTCAATTGCAGCTCTTCACGCAACCGCATGAACAGGTTGAGAATCTGCGCCTGACTCGACACGTCGAGCGCCGCAACCGATTCATCGCACACCAGAACTTCGGGATCGACGGCAAGCGCGCGTGCAATGCCAATGCGCTGCCGCTGGCCGCCTGACAGCTGGTGGGGAAATCTATCCAGATAGGAAGGATCCAGTCCGACACGCTGCAAGATCTCGGACAGGAAGTCGTCTCGTTCGGAACGGTCGATGAGACCGTGCACCGTCGGGGCCTCGCCGATGAGATTGCCGACACGGATTCGCGGGTTGAGACTCGCATAGGGGTTCTGAAAGATCATCTGTATCTTCAGAGCTGCCGCCTTGCGTTCTGCAGCATTCATGTCCTGCGTGGTCTGGCCGCGATAGCGGACCTGTCCGCTGGAGGGCGATAGAACGCCCGACAGGATGCGCCCAAGCGTGGACTTGCCGCAACCGGATTCACCCACGAGACCCAGGACTTCTCCCTTTTGAACAGCGAGTGAAACATCCGATACAGCGTGTACGCCACGACGCCCCTCGCTCGCACCCAGCATTCTGGCAATGGTCTGCGCAAGCGACCTTGGCGGCAAGAAGGCCTTGGACAGATTTCGTCCTTCGAGGATCGGGGTTTCCGTCATGGGGCAGGAACCGGCGGATTGATGCATCTGAACTGATGCCCGTTGCGTTCAAGCACCGGGATCGGCTCACTGCAACCGGCGATGACTTTGGGACAGCGGTTGCGGAACGCGCATCCTGACGGGAGGTCGAACAGGGAGCGGGTGATCTCTGCAATCTGTTTGAGTGGCTTCCCGCGGGCGTTCATGCTGGGAACCGAGCCGATCAGGCCCTCCGTGTAGTGATGCATCGGCCTGTCGAGCACATCATCGACCAACCCCTGCTCCACAATGCGGCCCGCATACATCACGCAGACACGATCTGCGAGTCCCGCCACGACGGAAAGGTCATGGGTGATCCAGATCAGCGCCGTCCCCGTTGCGGCACAAAGGTTCTGCATCTCCGACAGGATCTGCGCCTGGATCGTGACGTCGAGCGCAGTCGTTGCCTCGTCCGCGATCAGAATATCCGGCTTGTTAAGCATGGCGATCGCAATGGCGATGCGCTGACGCATGCCTCCTGAGAGTTCATGCGGATACGACCCGAGCCGCTCCTCAGGCGCCGCAATACCCACGAGACGCAGCACTTCGAGTGATCTTGCCCGCGCTGCATTCTTGTCGACTTGCTCATGTGCAGCGAGCGCCCAACGCATCTGCGTGTCGATGCGCAAGACGGGATTCAGGGTCATCATCGGATCCTGAAAGATCATCGCAATGTTTCGGCCACGAATGGCCCGGATCTCTGGTTCGGGTAGGCCGACGAGGTTGCGTCCCTTGTAGCGAACCTCGCCAGACACGATACGGCCGGGGGGATCGATCAGGCCGAGAATCGACAAGCCCGTAATCGACTTTCCCGAGCCGGATTCTCCGACAAGCCCCAGAATTTCGCCCGGCCTCAGCGAGAAACTCACCGAGTCGACCGCCTTGATCACACCCTTCCGTGTGTGGAACCAGGTCTGAAGGCCATCGACCTCAAGGATGTTTTCAGCGCGCATTTCGGTCACGCCTTCATCCGCGGATTCAGGACATCTCGCAACTGGTCGCCAACGAGATTGACCGCAACCATCGTCGACAGCAACGCGACTCCCGGAAACACCGTCAGCCAATATTGACCGCTCAGCATGTATTCCTGACCATTGGAGATCAGCAGTCCCAGTGAGGGTTCGGTCACCGGTACGCCAAGGCCGAGGAACGACAGCGCCGCCTCCAGAGCGATGGCGTGGCCGATCTGTAAAACCGCGATGACGATGAGTGGCGGAAGACAATTGGGCAAAAGATGCACGAAAAGGATGCGGGCATTGGACAGCGCCAGACAACGCGCGGCCTCGCTGTACTCCTTTGCGCGCTCCACAAGCGCTGCGCCACGAATGGTTCGGGTATAGTAGGCCCATTGAACGATGATCAGAGCAAGGATCACCTTGTCGACGCCGCGCCCAAGCACTGCCAACAGGATCATCGCGATGAGAATGGCAGGGAAACTCAGTTGCAGATCGACAATGCGCATGATGACAGCGTCGACCCATCCGCCGAAGTAGCCCGAGATCAGGCCCATTGTCAGGCCGAAAACGAGTGCGAAAGAGGTGCTGATCACTCCGACGCTGAGGCTTGTCCTGAGACCATAAAGAATGGCGCTGAGAATATCGCGACCCTGATCATCTGTGCCAGCAATGAATAAAAACCCATCTCCTCCCACCGAAAAAGGCGGAAGCTCGCCGTCCAGAATGCTCAGTTTCGTCAGATCATAGGGATTCTGCGGCGCAATCAATGGCGCCAGCAGGGCGCCCAGACAGATGATGACCAGGACGATGAATGAGATCGTTGCAATCCTGCTGGCAAAGAAGCTGACCGCAGCTTCGCCGAACGGCGTGTCTGTCCATAGGCGTCTTGCGCGGATGAGAGATGCAGACTTGGCGGCCATGATCAGCCCGCCTTCGCTGAAAATCGGATTCGTGGATCAAGGAATGTGTAAATCACGTCGACGGTGAAATTGATCACCACGAAGATGACGACAGTCAGCATCAGATAAGCAACGACGATCGGACGATCGAGCAAAAACAGGCTGCGAACAAGCAGATTACCCATTCCCGGCCACGAGAAGACCCGTTCGGTCACGACCGAGAATGCGAGAACAGATCCGAACTCAAGGCCGAGAACGGTCACGATCGGGATCATGATGTTCTTCAAAAGGTGCCCGAGAACAATCCGGGCTGGCGACTGACCAGTAGCGCGCGCGAACTTGATGAATTCCTGCCCAACAATCTCGCGGGCGCCCGCGCGGGCAAGACGGATCACCAGCGACACCTTGAACAAGGCGAGGTTCAGCGCGGGAAGAATGATATGCGCCAGTCCATCGCGGGTGAAAATGCTGAGCTCCACGCCAAAAACCGAACGTGTGGCGCCGCGTCCCGATGCTGGCAGCCAGCCGAGATAGACCGCGAAACACATGATGAGGATCAGTCCCACCCAAAAAGTCGGCAGGCTCGCGCCGACAGTCGACGCCGCCATGATCGCCTTGGCGCTAAAGGTTTCGGAGCGAATGCCTGCCCACACGCCAAGCGGAATTCCCAAGGCGATGGCGATGAACATCGCCGCCAGCGCAAGTTCGAGCGTTGCCGGAAAATGCCGCAGGATCACCACGATCGCGGACTCGTTATAGACGAACGACGAACCGAGATCTCCCGATGTGGCGCCACTGAGGAAGCGCAGGTATTGGGTCGGCAGGGACAGATCAAGACCGAGATTGCGCCTGACTTGTGCGATCTCCTCTGCAGAGGCCTCGGGGCTAACGAGGATCTGCACCGGGTCGCCGATAACATAAATGCCGACGAAAACGATGAGTGACATCGCACTCAGCACAAAGAGGCTCTGGCCGACCCGGTTTATGAGATAGACGATCAAGCCGACGCTCCGCTCAGCGGTCGCGGCGCGCGAGACGCGCGTCTCGAGCCAGCGTGTAACCGCTGATGGAAGGTTGATAGGCAATCGTGCTGTTGAAGGCCCACGTATCCACGCGCTGGTAGATCAGCGCCAGAGCATGATCCTCGGCCATGACACGATTGGCGTCCTCCAGGAGGGCGCGACGTTTTCCATCGTCCATCTCGGCCTGCGCCGCAACAAGCAGGCGGTCGAGGTCTGGATTGGAATAGCCGCCGCCATTGATGTTACCAAATCCGGGATGCGTCTTGGGCGTCCCCAGCAGCACTCGCAATGATGTGCCCATCTCGCCGGTCCGCGCCCCGACCGTGTACGAATACAGGCTGTAATCACCCGTGGATCGCCTCTGGAAGAACACGCTGGTCGGCAGCGAGTCGAGCTGCACCTTGATGCCGATACGCGCGAGCATCTGCGCAACCGCCTGGCCGACGCGCGACGCCTCGGTATCGAGTTGGACGCTCAGCGTGACCCCGAAGCCCTCAGCATAACCTGCGCTCGCCATCAGCTTGCGCGCACCCTCGATATCGAATTCAACCGCCTTCAGCGCATGGTTGAACCCAAAGGTTTCCGGCCCCTGGATATTGGCGATCGCAACACCCTTGCCGTTCAGGACCCTCTCGATGATTGCCGGACGATTGAGCGCCTTGGAGACGGCCTCACGCACACGTCGATCCTTGAAGGGGTTCCTTCCGTTAGTTCCGGTCACCTGTGGAGACGGCTCGCGGGCCGTGTCGAACATGAGATAGCGGACGTCATAGGTCGGAGCGTTTGCAGTCTTGTATTTCGCGTCTTGTTCGATTCGAGTGAGCGCCGATGGCGTCGGCCCCTGAATCAACTGATAGTCGCCTGCCAGAAAGGCTGCCGTCCTGACAGACGCATCCTCGATCGGCGCGATCGTGACCGTCTCCCAAGCCGGTCTTTCGCCCCAATAACGATCGAAGCGTTTGAACTTGGCGGCGCCGCCGACGGTATAGGCCGTATAGGCGTATGAGCCTGTCCCGATCGCAAACTTTAGGTTGTCGAAATCTGCATTGGTCGGAAAGCTCTTAACCCCGCAACCATCGACCGCGATGTCCAGATCACCCACATCTTCAGGCGCAGGCACAATGGCCCAGAGTGAAAACTCGGGAAGAAGAAGTGGATACGGCGCGCGTGTGCGGATGACCAGCGTCAGAGGATCGGTCGCATTTGCGCCCGCAACCTGGGAGACGTAGCGGGCGAAGGAGCCAGCGGACACGTTCGCACGAACGCGGCAGATCGAGTAGATGACGTCCTTTGCGGTGAACTTCCGCCCGTCGTGAAAGGTCACGCCATCCCGAAGCTTGAATTCCCAGGTTTTGTCGTCGAGGAGCTTCCAGGATGCGGCCAATCTCGGCTTGGGATCGCCACTTTCGTCCACGTCGACCAGCGATTCGAATGCGTAGTGACGCAGTTCGTCGTTGGCGTTCATGAGAAAGAAGTGGGGATCCGCTGAAGTTGACGTTCGGGCGGTCCCGATCTTGAGGTCCTGCGACTGAGCGTGCAGCCCTGCCACTCCGAAGAAGCATAGCGCGGACAATATCGAAGAAACCATTCTCATGTCGGGCCCTCTCGCTGATCAGCTTCGCACGGCTTGGCGGTCTTGGGTAAAAGCCTTCGGTATTTGCATGGGATTGGCCAGACCGCGCGCCATTGGGCAAGCCATCGTGGCGATCTCAGCCGAGCTGGCAAGCTCATCAGCCGCAAGGCATAGAGCAAAGAGGTGCCCGGCCTGCGCATCTGGCAGGATCGGAGCCGTCAGTCCCATGAATTTCTGTCGCAGATCATCGTCCGACATGGGACGGTCCCTGCTGCCTCTCGCGTGCTCGACATGTGTATTCAGGACACGGCCGTCAGCAAGGGTTATAGCAACCGTCGCCTCGTCAGGGCGCAGGCGAGCATCGACTTTGTAGGTTACAATGTTGCGGAGCCTTACTATGTCTGGATGCGACAGCATCGCCTCGCTGAATTCGGCGATGCCGCCTGCGCGACGCGCGATCCCGACAGCCGCCGCGTGCTGAACGCTGACCTTGCTTCGAAGCGTCGATGTCGGCAGTCGTCCGGTCAGTTCGTGAACGAGAGGGTTGACCTCGAGCGCGACGCCCGCCACCTGGCCCGCCTGAAGATCATGCGCCTCACTCAGGTCGCGACAACCGTCGATGATCGGATGCGTAACGACGCCGGAAGCATACGGCTTGTAGCTGTTGAGGACGATTTCGAACGACTCGCCGAGCCCGTCGACCAGCTTGCCTGCTGAAAGCTTCGACGTCAGCGCCTTGCCCCAGCCATCATCCAGATCGAGAATGTTCTCGTGGCTCGTGAAACCGGTCTGGGCCAGAAGCGCCGCCGCGAGGCCATTTCGCGCGGCCAGTCCTATATGGAGACTGACCGTCATCGTGCCGAAGTTGGCGCGCAAGCCGGTTGGCTGGGACGCAATTGTTCCAAACAGCTGCATCACTTGGGCTGTCGTCAGGCCGAGAACACGGGCGCAAGCGGCCGCAGCGCCGTAGGTTCCCGCCGTGCTGCTGACATGCCAGCCGGCGTCGACATGCGCAGTGTTGAGCGCGCGCGCCACTCGGCATGAGACGTCGACGCCTATTACCAGTGCGTCGAGAAGGACGCGCCCACTGAACCCGTGCGTTTCGGACAGTGCAAAGAGCGCCGCCAGCACAGGCCCGCCTGGATGCACAATCGTATCCAGATGCGTGTCGTCGAAACCGTAAACATTGTTCGCCGTCCCGTTGATCATCGCCGCATGCAGGGGGTCGGCCCTCTCCGGCCGGCCAAAAAGCGACGCGACCGGAGGACCAAAATAGGGGCGGAACGTCGTCAACAGCCGACTGGTCGTCTCGTGATGGCTGCCGGCGACGACGCAGCCGACATAATTCGCCAGCGTCCGGCGCGCCTCCATAATGGCTGCGGCATCGATGTTTTCAGAACGAAACTCAGCAACAAACGCGGCGAGCCGAGCGGTTAGGCTCTCCCCTGGCGTCGATGTGTATGAGTTCACGCTCCTGCGCAAAGACCGCTTCCCTCGCATTCAAGACGTCGAACGCTAACACAGCAAAAACGACCTCCCAAAATACATAGACCTCAGCGAGGGATGAGATTTCCGCAATTGCAGGCGCCGCCCGCGTCGGTGACATAATCGTGGAGAGCGCTACGGCTCTCCCTGCGTGCGGCAAGACTTACGAAATGCCTGAGGAGTCGATGTCAGTGCCTGATCTGGCCGAGATTGAAAACAAAGCTGCCATCTGTCGCACCACCTGCGGCTGGAAGAAGTCCGAGCTCCCGCTGGACGACGTCCTGCGCTTCTGGCGGGATGTGCACAGCCCCGCCATTTCCCGCCGGGCTGGCATATATGAATATCGCCACATGCAGTTCGGGCCGGTTGTCACTGAGCTACTGCCGCCGATTGAGGGCGTGAACTTTTCGGCTCCAGCCAACGAGCAGTTGATGTGGCTCTCGGATGTCCGCTATGCCGACAGCGCCGGTCTCGACGCCTTTGGCTCATCGCCACCACCCGACGAAAAGGCGCTTCTT
>CANJEY010000019.1 GCA_947472615.1 Beijerinckiaceae bacterium | reverse complement strand
CTTCGACGGATCGCCGACGCCGCGCCCGCCCGACACGATGATGTCGGCCTTGGTGATATCCACGTCGCTGACCGGATCCTCGATCAATTGCAGGATTTCGCCGCGCTTCGGCATGGCGGCGACGTCGATCGCGAGCGCCTTCACGGCGGTCTCGCGCGCAGGCAGCGGCAGCGTCGGGGTCGAGCCCTTCTGCAACGCGACGAGCGCCGGCTGCCCCTTGTCGAGAACGATGCGGGCATGCAGCGCGCCGTCATAGACCGGGCGCGCGATGGTGAATTCGCCATCGACGAGATCGACGCTGACGCAGTTCGTCATCGCAGGAACTCCGAGACGCACCGCGATCGCCGGTCCCATCTCCATGCCGACCAGCGTGTAGCCGACGAGGATCAGCGACGGGTCGATTTCACGGATTGCCGCCACCGCCGCCTCGGCCTGTCCCCCGCCGGCCGCGTTGGCGAGCGCGGAATTGTCGACCGTGTAGATCGCGTCCGCGCCCTTGTTGCGCAGAGCCTCCACCACGCCGTCGAGGCCCGAGCCGGTGACGAGCACGCCGAGGCCGACGCCCGCAGCGTCCGCCAGTTCGCGCCCCTTGGTCAGAAGCTGGAAGCAGATCGCCTCGGCCTGCCCCTTCCAGTGTTCGGCAATAACCAGAATGTCGCCAGCCATCAGCGCACCTCCGCCATTTTTTCGAGCAGCGCCTTGACGGCTTCCTGCGGAGTTCCGCCGAGCATCTGCGCCTGCCGCGTGCGCTGTGGCGGCGCGACGCTGGCGATGCGATAGCCCTTGGGGGCGAGGTCTTCCGGCGTCAGGCCGAGATCGGCCAGACGCATGGACTTCGGCGGCGTCGCGCGCGCGCGCATCAGCCGCGCCGGCGGCACGTAGTTCAACGTCTGGATGCCGGTCTGGATGCAGACCAGCGCCGGCAGCGGCAGTCGCACTTCAGCGTTGCGGCCGCCGCCCAATTCCTTGCGGACCTTGATGGAATGGTCGCCGTCCTTCGCGATCGCCGTGACGGCGAACGCGAAGGCGAGGTCGAGCTGCTGGGCGATCGACACGCCGACGAAACTCGAAAGAGAATCGCGCGACTGCGTGCCGGTGAGCACGAGGTCGGCCCCGATGGTCTTCAGCGCGGCGGCGAGCACGATGCTCGCGGCGCGCGGATCCTGCACCTGCGCGTCGACGCGGACGATCTTGTCCGCGCCTTTCGCGACGGCGGCGTAAAGGATTTCCTGAGTGGAGATGCCCCCCATAGTGAGCGCGACGATCTCGCCGCCATACTGGCGTTTGAGCACGATGGCTTCTTCCATCGCATATTCGTCGCATTCGTTCATGGCCTGAAACTGGCTGCGGAAACGCAGGTTGTTGGCCTGCGCATCCACTTCCACGTCCGTCACCGATCCCGGCACGGCCTTGCAGCAGACGGCTATCTTCACCTCTTGTGTCTCCTTTGCGCGCGACGCGGCCTTACAGGTTGGCGGCTGCGTGGCGGCCCGCGACGCGGCCCGTTACAGCGCCGCGGGTCAGGCCCGAGCCGCTCGGATAATTGTAGTAGAAGAACCCGCCGGTGATTTCGCCCGCCGCATAGAGGCCGCGGATCGGCCGGTTGATCTTGTTGATCACCTGACAGTTCGCGTCGACCTTGAGGCCGCCGAACGTGAAGGTGAGGCCGCCCGTGCAGGCGTAGGCCACGTAGGGCGGCGCGTCGATCTTCGTCGCCCAGTTGGTCTTCGGCGGCGAGATGCCCTTGGTGGTCAGGCCATCGCGCGTCACTTCGTTGAACGGTCGATCGTTGACGCAGGCGGCGTTGTAGGCTTCGACCGTCTGCACCAGACCATCGACGCTGATTTCCAGCTTCTCGGCCAGTTCCTTGATCGTATCGGCCTTGACCTCGACGCAGCCCGAATACTTCTGGCGGCCCACGGCCTCCATCATCTTCTGGTCGAAGATCTGATAGGCGACAGCGCCCGGCTGCTGCACGATCTCGCGGCCGGTCTTGGCGTAGGTGTAGGCGTGGAAATCTTCGCCTTCGTCGATGAAACGCTTGCCGTTCGTGTTGACCATGATGCCCCACGTCCACGCATAGCGGTGAGTGCGGTGGCGACGGGTTTCGGGGTCGAGGAAGCCGCCCTCGTATTCGCCGGCGTCGGCGTCAATCGGAGTGGCGTGCGCGCCGCCCCAATGGCCGATCACCTGCGCGCCGATGTCCTGCGCCATGATGTGGCCGTCGCCGGTGTCGTAGGAAGAGCCGCGGCACTTGGCGACGTCCCAGCCCTGACCGAGATATTGGACGCGCATCGCCGGATTGGCCTGGAAGCCGCCGCAGCCGAGCACGACCGCCTTGCAGTTGATCTGCAGATAGCCATCAGGCGTGTTGACGACGATGCCGGTGATGCCGCCCTTGTCGTCGACCAGCAGCTTCTGCGCGCCGTGATCGAAGCGGACGTCGATGTTGTGCTTCTTGAGCACCTTCTGCCAACCCTGCACGAGGCCGGCGCCGCCGTCCTTCGAATGCACAAAGCTCGCGCCGTGATGCCAGCGGAAATTGCCTTCCTTGTCGGGAACGGCGCCGCCGTAGAGAATTTCGAACTCGACGCCGGATTCGCGCATCCAGCGCACGGTCGGATAGGATTCCTTCACCAGCATTTCGGCGAGTTCCGGCACCGCGCGGCCGCGCGTCACGCGCATCAGGTCGGCGTAGAAATCGTCTTCCGTGTAGGGCTCGATGCGGATCTTCGCCCATTCGGATTCCGGGATGTGCGGCAGCAAGGGCTTCTCGTCCTCGATGCCGTTGTGGCAATGGCGGAACTGCGCGCCGTGGCTGTGCCAGGTGTTGCCGCCGCGCTTGTGCTCGGGCGCCTTCTCGATGACGATGACTTTGGCGCCGCCCTGATAAGCGGAAAATGCGGCTGCCTGCGCGGCATTGCCGAAACCAACGACGACGACGTCACATACCTCGGTCTTCATGCGTTTCCCCAGTTTCGAGTTTCGATTTCGTGGCTCTTGCGGCCCGCCTCAGGAGACGGGACCGCGCAGCAATTCGGCGATGTCGCGGACCCGCACGTCGCGCGAGCCTTTTTCGGTGTTCACGGCTTCTTCGACCATCATCATGCAGAAGGGGCAGCCGACGCCGACGACTTCGGCTCCGGTCGCGAGCGCCTGACGGGCGCGCAGATTGCTGACGCGCTGTTCCACGGGCTCTTCCATCCACATGCGGCCGCCGCCTGATCCGCAGCAGAAGCTGCCCTCGCGGTGGCGTTCCATCTCGATCATAGACGTTCCGGGAACCGCTGCAATCACGTCGCGCGGTTCGTCGAACACGCCGTTGTAGCGGCCGAGATAACAGGGGTCGTGGAACGTCACCGATTGCGCTTCCTCGCCCTGCGGCTTGAAGCGACCGCTGGCGACGAGATCGGCCAGCAACTGGCTGTGATGCACGACTTCGAAGTTCGTGCCGAAGTCGGCATATTCGTTCTTCAGCGAATTGAGGCAGTGAGGGCAGGTGGTGATGATCTTCTGCACGCTGCGCGATTCCAGCGTTGCGATGTTTTGCCGCGCCATCTGCTGGAACAGGAATTCGTTGCCGACGCGGCGGGCTGAATCGCCCGTGCAGGCCTCGTCCTCGCCCAGAATGCCGAAATCGACGCCGGCTTCATTCAGGATCGACACCAGCGAACGCGCCGTCGAATGATTGCGGGCGTTGAGCGCCGTGGCGCAGCCGACCCAATACAGGTATTCGGCGCTCTCGCCCTCGCGAAGCACCCGCACGTCGAGGCCCTTGGTCCAGTCGAGGCGGCCCGTGGTGTTGCCCGGAAACGGATGGCCGCGCGATTCCAGACTGCGCATCGATTGCTGCACGCTGTCGGGGAAGCGACCTTCCTCCATCACCAGATAACGCCGCATGTCGACGATCTTCGGCACATGCTCGATGAACACCGGGCAGGCTTCCATGCAGGCCATGCAGGTGGTGCAGGCCCAGAGCGCATCTTCGCCGATAAGGTCGGGGACTGTGGCGGGGGCGGTGAGTTCGCCATCGGCGTCGCGCTTCTCGTGCAACAGGTCGCGCAGATCGAAGATGATCTTCTTCGGCGACAGCGGCTTGCCCGACGCATAGGCCGGGCAGGCGTCCTGACAGCGCCCGCACTCCGTGCAGGCGTCGAGGTCCATCAGGCTCTTGAGGCTGAATTGTTCGAGCTTGCTGACGCCGAAACTCTCGGCGGTTTCGAGATCGAGCGGCTTCAACACTGCGCCGCGCGCAGTCAGCGGCCGGAAATAGATGTTCAGCGGCGCGGTGAAGACGTGACGCAGCTTCGTGTAAGGCAGCGCCGCCAGCAGGCCCAGCACGGTGACGAGGTGAAACCACCACAGTGAGGCGTGCAGCGGACGTATCTGCTCGGCCGGAACGATCGCCGCGAGTGCGCGAGACGCAATCAGCCCGACCGGCGACCAGCTCGCATAGGGATCGTTTGTCGCCGCGAACCGCAGCCCTTCCAGCGTGAAGCCGGTGCACAGGATGATGAGCAGCACGGGCGCGTTGAACCAGTCGCGCTCGGTGTTCTCCAGCCGTGCGGGCTTAAAGAACAGCCGCCGCGCCAGCGCCATCGTCAGGCCTACGATGGCGAACAGGCCGCACAGATCGACCGCCAGCGACTGGAACCACAGATAGAAATCGCCCTGCATGATGTGCAGGCCGAAGTCCTCGTGGACCATCACGACGAGCGTGCCAAGAAACAGCCCGATGAAGCCGAAGAAGAACAGGCCGTGAAATGCGCCGGCGTACCAGTGTCGCAGCGTCGGGGCGCGGCCCGCGCCGTGGATGCGCGCCTGCCCGAACACGTATTTCGCCAGACCCAGCAGGCGTTCGCCGACGCGCCCATGACGATCCGCCGGCAGCGTCGCGCCCCATGTGCGGATATGCCGATAGAAACCGTACGCGAAGGCGGCTGCGGCGGGGACGAAGAGGACATACATCAGCCAGACGTTGCTGATGTTCCAGTAGATTTCGCGAGTCGCCGTCACGCGGGCGTTCCGAATGTCAGACACGCAACGCCGGCCATCACTCGCAAGTCGTCCTCCTGGTTGGAGTTCTTTTGTTGCGAGGCGGAGGCGATGTCAACGGCGGCGCAGGGTCATTTCATCGTCTCGACCAGAACCGACACGACGCCGGCGCGGCGAAATCCCAGTACGTCGGCGGCGCGCGTCGACACGTCGATCACCCGGCCGCGAATGAACGGACCGCGATCCGTCACAGTGACGATCGTGGTGCGCTTGTTTGTGAGGTTCGTGACCTTCAGCTGCGTGCCGAAGGCGGCGGTGCGGTGCGCAGCCGTCATCTTGCCAGGATCATGCCGGACGCCCGAGGCGGTCCTGCCGCCCATCGAGTAGTAGGACGCCTTGCCGGACCATGATTGCGCCTGTGCGCAGGCCGGGAAGGCCAGTGCCGCGGCGACGAAGACGGCGGCCGGGATCAGTTTCAACTGCAAAGCTTGCTCCGTGGGACTGTGAGTCCCCCCGGCGCGCTTCTATCACAATTTGCGGAAACCCAAGGCCTTGCCGCCTTCCTTGGGGTCTTTCTGCCAGGTTCCGTCGGGCTGGCGTTCGAAATGCGCTTTGTGACCCTTCCGGGCCGTCAGGGCGAGACGGTTGCGGTCGACGCTCCAGCCGAGCGGGTCGAAAATCACGATGCCCTGATCGCGGCAGGCGGGCGCGAGGATGGCCCGGAAGCCGCCCGGACCGCGCGACTTGTCGTCGAGGGTCAGCATGCAGCCCGTATCCTTGTTGTTTTCGCGCAGGATCGCGTAGCGACCCGCGAGTTCGTTGGTCCTCACCGCTCCCCCAGCAGCGGCAGGCGCCGGCGCGGCGGCCGGTTGGCGCGCGGCCGGAATGCGCGGCGTCTGGGCCTGCGCCTGCGTCAGCGGCGCCGTCTCGATCGGTCGGAAGCCGCCCGTGGGGGCGTTCTGCGCCAGAAAGCCAGGCGCAGCGCGGGGGCGCGTGGCGGCCGTCATGTCGTTCTCGTCGATCGGCTGCGGCTTTTGCGGCTGCGCGGCGTCAATCGCGGACGCGAGTTCGTAGATCTCGCCTTCCGGGCCGGTCGCCACCAGCCGGTCCTGCGCCAATGCGGCGAATTCGAGCACGACAGAACCCTCGCGATCGGTGAAGCCGAGGACGCCGTCCTTCTCGGCGCGCCAGGCGTCGACGCCCGTCAGGATCGGCAGGGCGCGGCGGCAGCCGGCCGGCATGCCGATCATCAGGCCTTGTTCGGCGCTGTCGGAACGCAGCAGAAGATGGCAGCGGCGATTGGTGTCGTTCAGCGACAGATCCCAGCCGCCGACGAACTTGCCTGCGCTGTGCGATCCGTCGAGCGCGCCCGCGCCTGCAGGGGCCAGGAGGGCCGCCAGCGCCAGCGCACCGGCCAGCGGCGAACGACGGGAACGGCGATTGCGAGCGGCGGGCGAAGCCATCCGGTGTGTCTCCCCTGGAAGCAATTCCATGCGAATCAATGAATTTCAGGCCGAAAAGCTAGGGCGCATCATGCTGTCTTTTTCGGCAGCGGCCAAGGGGTTTCGGCGACCGGCGTCAGCGGCGGCTTGCTGCTCGCCCACGCCTCGAGATTGTCGACCACGAGCTGGCTCATCAGGTCGCGCGTATGGCGCGAGGCGGAGCCGACGTGCGGCAGCAGCACGGCGTTGTCGAGCGCCACGAGTTCGGCCGGCACCTTCGGTTCGGCGGCGAATACGTCGAGACCCGCGCCGAGGATCGCCCCGGTCTTCAGCGCATGGATCAGCGCCGGTTCGTCCACCACGGTGCCGCGCGCGATGTTGACCAGAATCCCGTCCGGGCCGAGCGCCTTCAACACGTCGGCGTCGATCAGATTGCGGGTCTCCGGCCCGCCGGGGATCACCACCATCAGAATGTCGACGGCTTTCGCCATGTCGATCAGCGAGGCGAAATACGGATAGGCGAGGTCCGGCTGCGGTCTGCGCCCGTGATAGACGATCTTGATCCCGAACGGCGCGGCGCGGGCCGCGATGGCCTTGCCAATGCGGCCAAGGCCGACAATTCCCATGGTGCGGCCGCGCAGCGAGGCGGTCAACCGGAACGGCTTCTCGAGCCATTTGCCGGCCCGCAGCCAGCGTTCGGCGGCGGGAAATTCGCGCACGGCGTTCAGCAGAAGGCCCATGGCGGTGTCCGCCGTCTCGTCGGTCAGCACGTCCGGGGTGTTGGTGACGACGACGCCGTTTTGCGCCGCCGCCTTCGCGTCAATGTTGTCGTAGCCGACGCCCAGATTGGCGACGATCTCGAGTTTCGGAAAGCGCGCCAGAAATCCTGCGTCCACGGGAAAGTGGCGGTCCTCCGCCAGAATAGACACGCCGGTCGCCACTGCGCGCAGCGTCGGCGCGAGTTCGGCCAGCAGCGCGTCGGGGTCAGGCGCGTCCCACAACGTGCGGACACGGAACGTCTTCGCCAGCCCGTCGCGCACCAGCGCGGGGAGCGGCACGGGCATCAGGACATCCATGATCGGCCTTTCGGAGCCTATTGCTGTTCGATGCCGGCGGCCTTGATGACCGCGCCCCACTTGTCGATGTCGCTCTTCAGCCGCGCCGTCAGGTCGGCGGGCGTCGAGGCGCGCGGGGTGATGCCCAGCTTCAGGAAGGCGGCCTTGAGGTCCGGCTCTGCGACGGCGGCCGCGATGGCGGCGTTGAGCTGCGCGATGATCGGCTGCGGCACGGCCTTCGAGGCGAACAGAGCGTTCCACGAGGTGACGTCGAAGCCGGCGACTCCAGACTCAGCTACGGTCGGCAGGTTCGGCGTCGCTTCCGAACGCACGGGGCCGGACGAGGCCAACGCCCGCAGCTTGTTGTCGGCCATCAGCGACTGCATCGACGCGAAGGAATCGATCACGACGTGCACGTCCTTGTTCATCACCGCCAGCAGGATTTCCGGCGTGCCGCGGAACGGCACGACGCGGGCGTCGATCTTGGCGGAGGATTTGAACAATTCGGCGCAGAGATTCTGCGAGCTGCCCGCCGTCACGGTGCCGAGATTCACGACGCCCGGATTGTCGCGCGCGAACTTGATGAATTCCGGCATCGTCTTGAACGGCTGATTGGGCGACGTGGCGAACAGGAAGTCGAACGCCCCCAGCGTCGAGATCGGCACGAATTCGTTCACCGGATCAAACGGCAGTTTCTTGAACAGCGGCACGCTGATCGCGGTGCCGTTGGAGAACAGCGCCAGCGTCTGTCCGTCGGCCTGCGCCTGCAGCACCGCGCGCGCCGCCGAGACGCCGCCTGCCCCCGGCATATTCTCGACCACGAAACGCTGGCCCATCTTGTCGCTGAGCTTTTCGGCCACGAGGCGCGCCGTGATGTCGGCGACGCCGCCCGCCCCGAATGGCAGCACCATCTTCACCGGACCGGACGGATATTTCGCTTGCGCACGGACGATGGCCGGCGCCGCGAAGGGCGCAGCGGCCAGAAACCCCACGGCGGTACGGCGCGTCAGGCCGCTTTTCGAGCTGGAATCGGTCATGGCGTGTCCCCCGGCCTCAAGCCTGTGCAACGGGCGGGAATGTGGACTGGCGGGGGCCCGGCGGCAAGACTCGCGTCGGGTTTTTCGACAATTCAGGCGAGGTGCGCCCCGAGGCTAGGATCGAAAACTATTCCGGGTCAGTCTCGCCGAGATCGCGGGTCAGCGACCAGCGTACGTCCGGCGTCTGGCCCGCGCGGCCGGCGATGACGAGTTGCTGGGCGGCGCGCGCGCCATTTGGCGAGGCGAAGAAAATGCTCTCCTCGACCTCGACCAGCAATCCCTCCGCCTGAAACAGCCATGCGTCGCCGTCGGGCGTGATGAGAGCAAGCGGCGCGCCCTCGTGTTCGCCGCTGCGGGCGACCCGGATCAGCGGATGCAGGTGAAACCGGATCGCGAATTCGCCAGCCCCGGCCGCCTTGCGGCCAGAGCGGCTGAGACGGTCTTCGCCTGTCAGCCGTCCGCCATCTCGCGACAGGCTGAGGGAGCGCGTGTGGATCAGCCCGAAGCGGCGCTCATAGCCGTCGTGGGAGGCTTCCACCGATGCGCCGAGCGCATCCTCGCGGCGCGTCACCGGGACCGAGGACGGTCCGGCCACGATCAACCCGTTGACCGCGCTGGGCCGCGCGCCGATGCGGCTCGAATTGGTGTCAGAGACGACAAGCACCGTGTGCGCAGCGGTGGAGCGCGCCGCCAGAGTCAAGCCGTCTCTGCCGCTGGCGGGTGCGCCACAATTGACGAAGATGCGGTGTCCATCGGCCGAAAACTCGAACGCCAGCGTGCCGGCGTGAGCGCGCGATGAGAACGCCGGCGGCGGCGGCCGGCCGGCGTCCATGATCAGCACCGACCCCGCCGCCTCGATGCGTTGATAGCCCGAATGCGGCGCATTGGAGAGCGGTGCGGCGCGGGCGTCGTCGTAGGCCAGAACCGTCGCGACCGTATCGGGCGCCGTGACGCCCATGCCGTTGAAGAGGGCCAGCGATCCATCGGCGTGGCGGTACAGCCGCAGCATCGGCATCATGCGGTCGATGGAATTGATCAGCGCCGGCGGCACCTGAACGCTGCGCGCGACGAACGCCTGCCGTAGCGGCAGCAGATCGAGCAGCAAATCGACGATCGACTGCGGGCAGCGACCAATATGGCCGCCGTCCGGCAATATCTGCTTCGTCAGTTCCTGCGCCAGAAGGCGCGAGGCGCGGCGTTGCAGGCGGTCCATGCCCTGCGCGCACAGCCCCAACTGGGTCAGAGCGATCAGCGCCGTCAGCCGGTCGCGGCCGTCGCTGGAAGCCGCGACCGCCCGCTGCAAAAAGCGCGCATGCCAGCCCAAGCTCTTCATAAAGCGACGGTAAAACGCCCGGTCCGCGCCATCGAGCACGAGAGGCGACTGGCTCAGCCACGACAACATCCGCCGCGAGGCGACGCCCGCGTCCCAGCCGGGGCCGGAATCGACGCGGCCGCGCGCCGCGATCCATTCCTGCACCAGCGCCCGCGCATTGGCGCGCGACAACGGCGTATCGGCGGCGCGCAGATGGCGCAGCCAGCTGAATCCATGCAGGGCCGCCGCCCATTCCGCCGATGGGCTGTCGACCTCGAACGGCGAAGCCCCGTGCGCGTTGACGATCTTGCCGCTGAAATTGAAGTAGCCGGCGTAGATGTCGTTGGCGATCGTCGGATCGGTGGTGCGAATGTCCTGCGGGGCGATCAGCAACCGGTCGGGCGACGTGAAGCGCCAGCGCGTCGCGAGGCCGAGCGGCGCCGTGGCGACCGCGCGCAGTTTTCGCGCCGCAGCCTTTCCAACAAAGCCCGCGACACGCAGCCGTTCCCCAACACTACTAGAGGCCAATCAGCCAGGCTCCTTCGCCATCCCCTTGACCGGATTGCATGAACCGGCGCGGCGCCATCGCCGGGAACGCCGGTGAAGCATCCTCCCCTATAGTATAGACTTTGTTAACCCTAACTTCTTCTGACCAGACGGGCGGCAAAAAAGCCGTCGAGCCCAGCGAAGCGCGGGTCGGGATCGGGCAGATGGCAGGGCAGCGTGCGCAGTTCGCCCGCCTCGGTCAGCCATTCGGGTGCGATGCCCGCCTCGCCGGCCAAGATCGGCGACCGTTCGAGATCGGGATTGCGGCGCACCAGCGCGGCGATCTGCTGCTCGCCCTCTTCCGGCTCCATGGAGCAGACGCAATAGACAAGGCGTCCGCCCGGCGCGAGCAGCTTGGCGGCACGATCGAGCATCTTGGCCTGCAGCGCGCTGAGGGACGCGAGGTCCGTGGTCTTCTTGGACCATGCGACGTCGGGATGACGCCGGATGGTGCCAGTCGACGAACAGGGTGCGTCGAGGAGCACTGCGTCGAACGGACCGCCCGAGAACGACGTGGCGTCGCCGACCTGAGGTTCGGCTTCGAGCCCGAGTCGCTCCAGATTGGCCGCGACGCGCTTGAGGCGTTCGGCAGAGCGATCCAGCGCCACGACCTGCGCGCCCGCGGCGGCGAGTTGCGCGGTCTTGCCGCCCGGCGCGGCGCAGAGATCGGCGATGCGTTCGCCGGCCTTCGCGCCGATGAGACGGGCCGGAATGGCGGCGGCGGCGTCCTGCACCCACCATTGGCCTTCATCGAAGCCCGGAAGCTCCGTGACGGCGGCGTGGGATTCGACCCGCACGGAGCCTGTCGACAACAGGCGGCCGCCGAGGCGCTCCGCCCAGGCGGCGGCGTCGCCCCGCACGGTGAGATCGAGCGTCGGCTCGCGCTGATGCGCCGCCGCAATGGCGCGGGCTATCTCGTCGCCATAAGTGCGGCGCCAGCGGCTGGCGAGCCACGGCGGCGAATCGACGAACGGGTCTTCGGCCTGAATCAATTCTTCCCGGCGGCGCGCGACGTTGCGCAGCACCCCGTTGGTGAGGTTGGCAAAAGCCGCGGTCTTCTGATCTCGCCGCGCCGCCCGCACCGCGAGATCGACGGCGGCATGATCGGGCACGTCGAGGAACAGGATCTGCGCCGCGCCGGTAACGAGAATCCATTCGAGACCGCCGGCCTTCTTGGGCATGCCGTTTTCGAGCAATTTGCCGAGAGCAGCCCGGATCGTGCCCAGACGGCGCAGCGACACGGTGGCGATCGACCGCGCCAGCCCCTTGTCGCGCTGGTCGAGATCGACGGCCTTGCTGAGCGAGCCTTCTGGCGCGAAGCGATCGTCGAGCGCGTTGGTCCCGGCCATCACATCGGCGACGGCGCTGGCGGCGACGAGACGCGCCGCGAGACCCGGTACGATTTCGGGCGGTTCCGCGCGTTGATCACGAGCGCCGAATCGCCGCGGCGGCGGCTTGCGTCCGTTCATCAGGAGCGCCCGCCTGCGTCAAAACCGCTGGCGGACAAGTCTTTTTCAAAAATGTTCAAGCGCCGCATTCCCCGGGGTTGGCCCACCCCCCGCCACGGGGTTAGCACGCGGCGGGCGCTTGCGCCACGGTCGACGAGAGTCTCAGGCGTTGCAGCATTGCAACGCGCAAAAATTTGAAGACATCCCGCGCGCACGGCCGCTTTACCGTCCCGAAGCGGGACACTAATAAGAAGCGCGGCTTGAAAATTCGCGACCGGTCAACGGTCGGGCCAAAGGGATACGTCATGAAAAAGTTTCTTCTCTCGTCCGTCGCGGTTGCGACGATGATGTCCGCTTCGGCCTTCGCGGCCGACCTGCCGTCGCGCGCTCCGCCGATTGCGCCGTCGTTCACCAGCCCAGCCCCGGTCTACAGCTGGACCGGCTTCTATGCGGGCGTGCACGCCGGCTACAGCTTCGGCTCCACCAGCTTCCGCGTCATCGAGGCCGGCACGCCGAGCGCGACCGCCAGCCCGAACGGCTTCGTGGGCGGCGCTCTCGTGGGCTTCAACTACCAGATCAACCAGGCGGTGCTGGGCCTCGAAGCCGACGTCGGCTTCGGCTCGATCTCGGGCAGCGCCAATGCGGGCGGCGCAGGCGGCTTCTCGCACGGCAACCGCTTCCGCGAAGACTGGAACGGCCGCATTCGCGCCCGCGTCGGTTTCGCGGCCGGCAACTTCATGCCCTTCATCGCCGCCGGTTACAGCTTCGGCAACGACAAGCTGACCGTGGTGTCGGGCGCGGCGGCTTCCAGCGTCAGCAAGTCGCTGAGCGGCTGGAACATCGGCGCCGGCGTCGACTTCCAGATCGCCAACAACTGGGTCGGCCGCGTCGAGTATATCTACGACCAGTTCAACGCGATGACCTATGTGCCGGGCGGCGGCTTCAACAACCGCGCCACCGGCCGTCCCGACGTGAGCACAATCCGCGCCGCGCTGATCTACACCTTCGGCGGCACGTCGTCTTCCACGGTCGCCGCCCGCTACTGAGCGACGCGACCTTCCTGATACGGAAAAGCCCGGCCTCGCGCCGGGCTTTTTCTTGTCTGGCCGCCACCTATCGCGAAACCCCAAAAACACAAAAGCCCGGCGCGAGGCCGGGCTTTTTGATCGAAATGAACCGGAGCAGGCTCCGGCGGCAGGTTCAGAAGACGACGGCGCTGACGGTCGCCAGAAGGCCGAGGGACATCATGAACGAGAGAACGGCGACGTCGATTTTGGCATTGCGGGTCATTTGATGATCACTCTGGAAAGGAGGCCGCTCGCATTGCTGCAAGCGGCCCCAAGTCAAGGGAGGAAACGCCCAAGGAGGGCACAACGGGCATAGCCACGTTGCTATGCATAATTTAATTGTGCAGTGCGAAATGACCAGCGCTGATTTTGCATGGCTGGGATGACGAGCAAGCGGGGCGGTTAACGAAACGTCAACGCGCGCGATCGCGGCCCGCCAATGCGGTCGCAACCTTATGTAAAATCGCAAGAAATTGCAGATCTTGGCGCGACAGAGCCGGCCTCAGAGCCCCTCGAAACCGGCCTCGCGCAGCTTCGCCAGTGCGTTCGTCTTGACCGATTCCGGCGCGTTGAAGGCCTTGTCCAGCGCGCCCCGCACCTGTTCGGGGCTCGTGTAACGAATTTCGATGTCGCTCTTTTCCGCGTCCGCCAGAAAATCCTTGTCCTTCAGGGTGGCCTCGAAGGCGGCCTGCAATGCCTTCAGGCGATCAGCCGGAATGTCGGGAGGGGTCACGAACGGACGGATGTAGACCAGATAGCCGAACGCGAAGCCGAGCGCGCTGCGGCTCACGTCGTCGTTGACCAGATCCATCACGAACGGCACGCCGTCCGCCTTCAGATCCGGGTGAGGCTCGACTCCGACATCGAGGCCGACCTTCAGCACGCCGCGCTCGAAGAAGCTCTTGGCGTTGCTCTTGGCGCTGTCCCAGCCCCAGCCGCAGATGCCGTCGACCTCGCCACGCTCGACCGCGATGCTGATGTCCGTCGTGCTCTGGTAGCCGGCGACGATCTTGAACTTGGTGCCCGCAACCGCATTCAGGAACGACGGCACATAGGTCGTCGAGCCGCCCGAGCCGCCGATAATGATCTCGCGCGCCTGCAGATCCTTGGCGGACTTCACGTTCATGCGCGGCGGAAACACACAGACGTTGGACGAATTGTTGGCGCTGCCGAGCCAGCCGAATTTGCGCATGTCGTAAAGCGCATTCTTGGAATCGGCGATCTGGCGGATCGTCAGCGGCCCCTGAATATGGCCGATCACGCTGCCATCGCGCGGAACCCTGTTGTACAGATGATTGGCGACGATCAACCCGCCCGCACCCGGCATGTTCTGCACGATGATGTCGGGCGACCCGGGCAGGTGCTTGCCCAGATGCCGCTGCACGATGCGGGCGTAGAGATCGTATCCGCCGCCCGGGGCCGAGCCGACGAACAGGCTGAGCTGCTTCCCGCGATAGAAGTTGGCGACCGCGTCCTGCGCGTTCGCGCCACCCTGAACGCCGAGACAGGACAGCAGCGCCAAACCGAAAACATGCTCGCGCTTCATGTCCGTCTCCTTATGCCTGTCGAGGTGGGACCCGAGTCCGTCGGCTCATATTCCGCCGGACGGACGGGGTTGTCGAGCCGCCCGGCGCAGGAGATGCGCCGGTGCAGAAATGAAAAGGGCGACCCTTTCGGATCGCCCGTCAGATGAACGCGAAGCGTTGCTTTATTTCTTGCCGAGCGCTTCTTTCAGAAGCGCCACGGTCTCGGGCGTCTGGTTGAGCGCCGCCTTGACGGCTTTCAGCACGTCCTCGCCATAGAGCGGCTCGACCGGGCGTTCGAGCTTCTCGGCGCGCTCCTGAAGTTCCTTGTCTTCCATCGCCTTCCGGTATGCGCCGACGAGCGCCTCGACCTGCGCGGCCGGGACGCCGGGCGGGCCTGCGGTGAGGCGCGCGATGTCGCCCTGGCTCTGGACCAGCGCGATCAGTTCCAGCGCCTTGGCGTCTTTCACCAGCGACGCCAGTTGCGGCGTGTCGGCGTCCTTGCCGCCGATCTGGGCGATGTAGCGGCCAAAGCCGTTCTTGACGAACTGGTCATAGGACGACCGCGACGCGATGGAGCCGATGATTTCGCCGCGACGCATGGCGAGCTGGTCGTCGGTGCCGTTATAGCCTGTCTGCAATTTGATCGGCAGTTTCAGCGCGCTGGTCAGCATCACTGTTTCGACATAGGAGGCGCTGCCGACGCCGGCCGTGGCGAAGTTCACGGGCGTCTTCTGGTCGATGAGATCTTTCCACGACTTGATCGGCGACTGGGTGGCGATCGCCACGACGCGCGGATCGGACGCGGCCTTGCCGATCCACGACATCTTCGTCAGGTCGAACTTGACGCCCTCCTGCCCGACGATCTGATTGTAGATCAGGCCTGTGTTGAAGGTGCCGATCGTCAGACCGTCCGGCTTCGAGGCATAGATGGCGTTCGCGCCGATCAGATGGCCGGCGCCCGGCATGTTGCGAACCACGAAGGTCGAGCCTGGCAGGTAACGCTGCATGAATTCCGCCACAAGGCGGCCGTAACTGTCGTAGCCGCCGCCCGGCGCGGTCGCCACAATATAGGTGACGGTCTTGCCCTTGTAGAAATCGACCCCCGTCTGGGCGGCCGCAGCCCCGCCGAGAAGCCCCAGCGCGGCTGCGGCAGAAATCGCCTTAGTCAAAATCGTCATTGCGTTCCCCTCGGGCTGTTTTGTTTCTGGTCCGTTCAGATAGTGCGGCCGTTACGCGCCGCAAGGCGTCGACCCCGACGGGTCAGAACAGAAAGTCGGCGATAAAGCCCGGATGCAGCTTCAGTTTGAGCCCATAATTGAAGATCGCAAACATCAGCCCGCCGCCGACCGCCGCATAGATCGCCGCCTTGGCCGGGCCGTAATGCGCCTCCCGGTTGAGGAAAATAGCAATGAACGCCGGGATCGACACCCAGAAGCCGAACACGAGGATCGCGGCGATGAAGCCCAGCACGTATCCCCAGATGATGAACTCGCGACTATGCGAGACCTCGTCCGAGTTTTCGATGATCGTCACATCGGGCGCCGCGTGCGCCACTTCGAAATCGAGATGTCGGCCGACCATCTGGGAGACACGATCCTCGGCCTTCTGCATCTCGGTGCGGTCGTCCGCGACGTCGGGAGCGGCCGACGCGCGATGGTCGAGCACCAGTTGCAGCAGGCATAGCGCGATGGCCGGAATGCCCACCACGAACGGCATGAAGCGCGCGTCGCCCGGATAGGTCGAGGCGACGCCCACCATGGCGACGAAGATCGCCAGCATCACGAAGGTCATCGGAGAACGGGTCAGGCTCATCTCAGGCTCCCGCCGGCATGACGCTTTTGCCGCGCACGTTCGTGTAGATCGCCAGACCGATGGTGGCGCAGATCAGGCCGATCAGGACTAGCGACAATGGTCGGGTGAAGAAGCTGATGCCCCAGAGCCCCAGCGCCTTGTGCAGGGATTCCTCGGCGATCTTGCCAAGCACGAGCCCGATCACAAACGGCGCGCGCGGCCAGTTCCACCGCATCAGGCCCCAGCCGATGAAGCTGATCGCCACGAGGATCAGCAGGTTCTCCCACTGACCTTCGTTGGCGTAGGCGCCGACCGTAACGAGCACGAGGATGAACGGCACCAGCACCGCGCCGTTGATGAAAGTCAGCACCGCCACCCAGCGGGTGATGAACAGCAGCAGCGTTACGGCGATGAGATTGCCCACAACCAGCGCCCAGATCAGCGTCCAGACGAGATCGAGATGGGTGGTGAACATGGCCGGTCCTGGCTGGATGCCGAGGATCAGGAACGCCCCCATCAGCACCGCCATGCCGGACGAACCCGGAATGCCGAAGAACAGCGTCGGCAGCAACGAGCCGCCTTCCTTGGCGTTGCTGGCGGTTTCGGGTGCGATCACGCCCTCGACGGCGCCATGCCCGAAGCGTTCCGGCGTCTTCGAGGTCTGCACTGCGTGTCCGTAGCAGAGCCACGCTGCGGCTGATCCGCCGAGACCCGGCACCATGCCGATCAGCGCCCCGATGATCGAGGTGCGCAGCGCCAGGAACCAGTGACGCGGCACTTCCATCACGCCGCCGAGCAATTGCCGGTAGGAGATGGAAGAATTTTCGATGGAGACAGCCGAAATCGACCCGCCCTTGGCGGCCAGCGAAATCATTTCCGGCACGGCGAAGATCGCCAGCACGGCCGTCACGACGCTGAGGCCGTCCCACAGGAACAGGTAATTGCCGGAAAACCGCGCGATGCCGGTCGTGGGGTCCATGCCCACCGTGGCGAGGATCATGCCGAACAGGCCGACGATGATGCCCTTGAAAATCTGACCCTTGCCGGCCAAGAACGCGATGAAGGTGATGCCGAGGATCGCCAGCAGGAAGAATTCGGCCGGGCTGAAGGCCAGCACGACAGGCTCCAGCACCGGAATCATCACGGCGAACACCACCGCCCCAATAATGCCCCCGACGCCGGAGGCCGTAATGCTTGCGCCCAGCGCCCTGCCGGCCTCGCCCTTCTTGGCCATCGGATGGCCGTCGATCGTGGTGGCCGCGTCGTCGCCGTCGCCCGGCACGCCGAACATGATGCTGGAAATCTGGCCGCTGGTGCCGTTCACGGCGTGCATCGTCAGCAGGAAGACCGCGCCCTGCGTCATGTCCATGCCAAACACGAACGGAATGGCGAGCGCGATCGACAGGCGGCCGCCGATGCCGGGGGTCGCCCCGACCACGAGGCCGATCAGGACCGCAATGAACATCAACCCCATGGTCTTGGGGTTGGAGAGCATCGCGCCGAGCGCGCCGAACATCACATCGATCATGGCGGCGCAGGCCTCCCCATCACGCTTCGCGACCTGCCATGGCCGCGCGGCGCACGTCCTTAAGGGAGTGCGGCCGGGCAAGCAAGAACATCAGTCCGGATACGGATCACGTTCCCGAACGGATGCAGCAGACGTTTCGGCTCCCGCCGCGCTCAGGCGCGACGGTCCGGAATCGGCAGACCGAGATGCTCGCGCAGCATCTTGCTTTCATATTGCTTGCGGAACAGCCCGCGGCGCTGCAGTTCCGGCACGACGAGATCGGCGAAATCCCGCAGACCGCCGCGCATCTGCGCCGGCATGACGTTGTAGCCGTCGGCTCCGCCGTTCTCGAACCAGTCCTGCAGCGTGTCGGCGATGTCGGCCGGCGTGCCGATGACCTGACGGTGTCCCTTGGAGACGACGAGCTTTTCCCAGACCTCGCGCACGCTCATGCGTTCGCGGCGCGCGGTCTCCAGAATGCCAAGACCGCGGCTCTGCGGCAGGTTGGCGACGTCAATCTCCGGCAAGGGCCCCTCGACGTCGACGCCGCGCAGATCCGTGCCGAGCGCGCGCGACAGCGCGATGATGCCGGCCTCGGGATGGATGAGCGCCTGCAATTGCTCGTATTTGTCCTGCGCCTCCTGGCGCGTGCGGCCGATGATCGGCACCACGCCCGGCATCACCAGCGCATGGTTCGGGTCGCGACCGTGGGCGATCGTACGGCGTTTGATGTCGGAATAGAAAGCCTGCGCGGTTCCCAGATCGCGCTGGATCGTGAAGATCACCTCCGCCACTGCGGACGCGAGATTCTTGCCGTCGTCCGACGAACCGGCCTGCACCATCACCGGCCGACCCTGCGGCGAGCGTGGAATCGTCAGCGGGCCGCGCACCTTGAAGCGTTTGCCGACGTGGTTCAGCACATGCAGCTTGGTTGGATCGAAGAAGGTGCCGTCTTCCTTGTCGATCGGCACCGCGCCCGGGTCCCAGCTGTCCCACAGGCCGCGCACCACCTGGACAAATTCGCCCGCGATTTCATAGCGCTCCGCGGGCGACGGATTTTGTTCGAGACCGAAATTCGCCGCCTCGAGCTTCGATTGCGACGTGACGATGTTCCAGCCGGCGCGGCCGTGGCTGATCTGGTCGAGCGAGGCGAACTTGCGCGCGACGTTGAAGGGATCGTTGTAGGTCGTGCTCGCAGTGCCGACGAGGCCAACGTGGGTCGACACCATCGCCAGCGCCGACAGCAGCGTGATGGGCTCGAACCGCAGCGTGTCGCGATGCCGGCCGTCCGTCGTCAGCGAAAACACGTCGGCGACGAAAACCAGATCGAAGCAGGCGCGTTCGGCTGTCGCCACGAACTCGACATAGGATTTGACGTCGAAGCCATACGGATAGGCGTCGGGATGACGCCATGCGCCGAGGTGGTGGCCGCCCGGTGCGAAGAACAGGCCGAGCTTCATCTGCCGCATATGCGTTTCATCCCTGCTGAAATTCCAACGGGGAGAATACGCGGCCGAAGCGTCGCCTCCAAGCCCGATCGGAGACGACTGATCGACGCAAGCCCGTGAGGCGCCCGGTCCTTTACTCGAAAATATCCTTGGCGAGGCTTCGCCACTTCGGAATCTGCTCTTCGAGCTGCTCCGGCGTGTAATACACAACGTGGAAGCGCTTCTCGTCGAGCGTCATCGCCGGATCGCGCGGCGGAACCTCCGGGTCGATCGTCATGTAATCGGCGTCGCGGATGACGATCTGGCCGTCGCGCGAGGTGACGAAATCGACGAATAATTTGCCGGCGTTCGGATGCGGCGCCTCGCGCGTCACCGAATAGACCAGCGAATAGGCCATCGTGGCGTCGAGCGGCGACCATGCGCTCGGGGCGCCGCTGCTGGCGGAGATCACCGCGTGATTGCGGAAGATGTTGGCCGCGATCGGATATTCGCCGGCGATCACCTGATCGAGCACCTGCCGCGCCGCGAGCGGAATGTTGACGATGCGCTGCTTGGCGAGCCGGCGCAGGTAATCCATCCCCTTGTCGTTCCCCATTGAAATGAGGACGTTGCCTACAAAGCCGGCGGAGCCCGACGGATTAGGGAGCGAACTCCAGGCGAGTTTGCCGGTCCATTTCGGGTCGAGAAGCTCTTCGTAGGTTTTGGGCTGCGTGCCGGTCGGAACGAGCTTGTTGTTGTAGCCAAGCGTGATGACGCTGCTGCTCGCCGCCGTCCAATAGCCGTCCGGGTCGACGTATTGCTTCGGTAGGCGCGCGGCGTGGTCCGGCTGCCATTTCATGATGATGTTCTGCTTCTTAAGCGCCAGCGTGATGCTGTTGCCGTCGAACACGTCAGCGCCCATCTTGCCGGCCTGCGCTTCCGAGATCAGCCGTTGCGCCACCACGTAGGAATCGGCGCGAACGTAATCGACCCGGACGCCGTATTTCTTCTGGAATGCTTCGGCCAGCGGCCGACCGAGCTGGTCGATCAGCTGCGTCGTGTACCAGGTCAGCGAACCGTCTTTCTTCGCGGCCTCGATCAGCGCCGCGTCGGCAGCCAACGCCAGCGGCGACGCGAGCAACGCGCCCGCCACACAGACGGCGCGGATGCCGTTTTCCTGTCGCCCCATAGGGCCCTCCCGTTTGTTGGTCGCAACAGTCGCGGACCTATCCGGCCAACGCTGCCGCCGCTGCGCATTTTTGCGCGATTTCGGCGGACAGAACGAACGTTGCTCTTGATCGCCAAAGTAAGCCTTTCGGGCAAACCGTTGTCAATCCGAAACCTTTTCGGCGTCTCGCGCCGAGACGATCGCCCATGAAGCTGCAGCGACTTGCAATCGCTTCTCATGGCTGTATCAGGCCGTGTAACAATTGGAGCATCGGCGCGGAAGCTGGCGATGGAATCGAACATGCCGGCCGGCCCACGACGCAACGCCTCGCTCTTCGTCGCGTGGATCGCGTTCCAGCGCCGGCAAGTCTCGATGGCGGGCTTCTTCGGCTTTGAAACAATCTTCATGCCGCTGGGCGCAGCGCCACGTTTCCTTCGGCCGGTTCAATACGGCCTGCAGGCCGTCAGGACGCTACTGCTCTTCTGGTGCAAGCGCCCGTCGACAGTCTGGGTGCAATTGCCTCAGGTCCCTTTGCTGACCGCCGCTCTGATCTATCGGTGGATGCGCAGAGGCCGCGTCAAGGTCGTCGTCGATTGTCACAATCCGGCATTCAGGCCCCCTTGGGATCGCTGGCCGCTGGCGGCATGGAGCATCAATCGCGCCGACCTGATCGTTTTGCACAATGACGAGGTGACGCAACGCGCAATCGCGTTTGGCCTCGACGCCAGCCGCATCGCCATTCTGGAAGATCGCCCGGCGGATTTGCCGGCCTGCAACCCCCACGCACTCGCGCCTGATCCGCGCGTCCTGTTCATGACATGGTTTCATCCAGATGAGCCGATCGCCGAAATTTACGCGGCGGCGCGGCTCGCGCCCGAAATCCGCTTCGTGATCGCCGGCGAAACCGCCCGCGCCCGCGGACTTCAAATGCTCCACCCTGCGCCGGCGAATGTTGAACTCGCCGGCTATCTGTCCGGTCAGCAATTGCTCGACGAAATCGGCGCGGCTCATGCGATCCTCGGCCTGACCAAGGATGACGACGAACAACTCAGTACGGCGGCAGAAGCCGTTGGGGCCGGGAAGGCGATGGTTCTGTCGGGAACTCCGTTGTTGAGACGTCTTTACCCGACAGGCGCCGTCTATGTTGACGCCCGAGAGGCTATATCCATTGCAGAAGGCTGCCGTAGAGCTTGTGCGCAACGCATTT
>CANJEY010000018.1 GCA_947472615.1 Beijerinckiaceae bacterium | reverse complement strand
GAACGTCTCACCGGCCTGAAGCCGCCGGACGCGGCCCAGAAAATTGTCGACATCTGGCGGCCGTGGATCGAGCAGCGCGCCGGCGGCGACCTCGACAATCTCGGCTCGTCGCTGGAAGACCAGCGCAATTTCGGCAAGTCGGTGCAAAAGCTGCTGCGCTCGCTGGAAATGATGGACGAGACCGCCTCCGACCATGACGACACCGGCGACGAATCGGGCGACGACGAGTCCGATCCTAATCCCGAGGAGCAGGAGGGCGACGGCGATCAGGACGATTCCGGCGACGCCATGAAGATGGAGAAAACCGAACAGTCCGACGAGGACATGGACGAAGAAGGCACCATGGAGTCCGAGGACGCACCGTCGGGCGAGATGCCCGAGGACTCGGAAATGGGCGACGCCGACGAGGCGGCCGAGAACCGCCGTCCGCAGGGTTCATCCGCCAACGAATTTCGCCCGCCCGAATACAAGGCCTTCACGGTCAAGTACGACGAAGTCGTGATGGCCGAAGAGCTGTGCGAGCAGGACGAGCTTGATCGTCTGCGCGCCTATCTCGACAAGCAGTTGCAGAACCTGTCGAGCGTCGTGGCGCGTCTCGCCAACCGCCTGCAGCGCCGCCTGATGGCGCAGCAGAACCGCTCGTGGGAATTCGATCTCGAAGAAGGCATGCTCGACCCCTCGCGTTTGACGCGCGTGGTGATCGACGACCTGCGCGGCCAGTTCGCGCCGCTGTCCTTCAAGCGCGAGAAGGACATGGACTTCCGCGACACGGTGGTGACGCTGCTGCTCGACAACTCGGGCTCGATGCGCGGCCGGCCCATTACGGTGGCGGCGACCTGCGCGGATATTCTGGCGCGCACGCTGGAGCGTTGTGGCGTGAAGGTCGAGATCCTCGGCTTCACCACCCGCGCCTGGAAGGGCGGGCAGTCGCGCGAGCTCTGGCTGCAATCGAACAAGCCCGCCAATCCGGGCCGCCTCAACGATCTGCGCCACATCGTTTACAAGAGCGCTGATGCGCCGTGGCGGCGCGCGCGGCGCAATCTCGGCCTGATGATGCGCGAGGGCCTGCTGAAGGAGAACATCGACGGCGAGGCGCTGGACTGGGCGCACAAGCGCCTTCTGGCCCGCACCGAACAGCGCCGCATCCTGATGATGATCTCGGACGGCGCGCCGGTCGACGATTCCACGTTGTCGATAAACCCCGGCAATTATCTCGAACGTCACTTGCGCAACATCATCGAGGAGATCGAAACCCGCTCGCCCGTCGAGCTGATCGCCATCGGCATCGGGCACGATGTGACGCGCTATTATCGCCGCGCCGTGACGATCGTCGACGCCGAGGAACTCGGCGGCGCGATGACCGACAAGCTGGCCGAACTGTTCAGCGAGAACGCTGAACCGGCGCCGCCGCAGCCGCGCCGCGCCGCGCCTGCCCCCACGCGCACGACGACCAAGAAAGTCAGGGCGGCGGTCTGATCCGCTGCTCTGATCCGTTCGTGGAATCGCCTGATCGCGATCGAAGCTGGTTTGAAACGGGCAGCGCCGTCAGGTCATGCTGATGGGGCCGACGAGTCCAAACCCGAGGATGATCCCGCTCGCAAAACCCAGGAATATCTGAATCGAGAATTCGATCGTGCGAAACGGATCTGCGGTCGGAATTCCAGCGTTGGAATTGATAATCTGAAGCGTCATTTAAATGCCTTTCAACGTAATGAAGGCACTTCAACAGAAATGTCCTAATGCGACCTGCCGGTCAGCCGTAAAATGGCGAGTCCGTCTGGCGGGATCGTAAACGCTTCCCAAACAGAAAAAACCGGCAGCGAAGCCGGGTTTAAAATTCGCAGATATGCGAAAATTGTCAGGCCGCAGCAGCCGCCAGCTTCTTGGCGATGTCGCGCTTCAGCGTCAGGGCGTTCGGCGCAAGGTCCGCCTCATGGGCCTTGGTCAGGAACGCGTCAAGACCGCCGCGGTGTTCGACCGAGCGCAGCGCATGAGCGGTGACGCGCAGGCTGACGGAGCGGCCTAGCGCATCCGAGATCAGCGTGACGTTGCAGAGGTTCGGCAGGAACCGCTTCTTGGCCTTGCGGTTCGAGTGGCTGACCTTGTGGCCGACCTGGACGGCTTTGCCGGTGAGATCGCAGCGGCGGGACATGGAACGCTTCCTTTCGAACTGTATGTCCGCGAACGGACGGGCGGTAGGTCGGCGAACCCGGGGCTGAGCCCCGAACGCGTTCTCACGGTATGGCGAACCATTCCGCTTCTGACGAACCGCCGGAAATCGGGATGGCGGTGTGTATGCGAGGGGCGGGCGAGTGTCAAGAACAGCGGCGCCCTTACATTGCCGCGAGCGCGAGTGCGATCCCCAATACCAGCAGGCCGCCGAGCAAGGATAGCGACATCGACAGGCCATAAATCCAGCAAGCGATGGCTGTTCCGCCCGTTCCGACCGCAAAGGCGCTTGCGAACCATGCCAATTGGCGGACGATATCGCCCAGCAGACGAGCGAAGAACTGCAAGACCTGAGCGCCGACGCCTGGGCTGGGTGGACTTGGATCGGTCATTGCATCCTCTGCGGACTTGATGTTTCACGCAGAATGGAGCTTGAGCATTACTGTTCGATTGACAATCCCACGCCGGACGTCACCGCTTCGGAAACGGCAGGACGCCGCTGTATTTCTTCACCACGGCGGCCATTTCGTCCTTGCTGATGCGGTTGACCTTGGGGAACTGGTCCTTCCACGCCCAAGGCCGCACGGCGTAGAAGATCGCGCGTGAATTGACGTGCGGGCCGTTGGCGCTGACGTCTGGCGGCATGCGCGGATCGAGCGGGCTCGCCCAGCAGTTCTCGACGATCTGGATGTCGTCCTTTGGGTCGACCCGGGTGGTCATCGCCCAGACCACCTCGTCCATGTTGGAGGGATCGATATCCTCGTCCACCACCACCACGAAGCGGCCGTTGCGGGCGCCGGTGCCTGCCGCCAGCACCGCCATGCCGGCCTGCTTGGCGTGGCCGGCGTACATCTGCTTGATCGCCACCACGATCATCATCGGGTGATGCACGTAGGTGCCCATGATGCCCGGCACGCCCGCGGCTTCAAGCTGCTCCCACAGGATGCCGCCCTCGAACCGCACCGAGTGATGCGGCGCGCCCGGCCATTGCGGGGCCATGTTGAGCAGGATCGGATTGTCGCGGTGGTAGATCGCCTTGATGCGGATCACCGGCTGTTCGTCGTCCATGCCGGTCGCGCCCTGCGTATAATAGCCCGGCCACTCGCCGAAAGGGCCTTCCTTGCGGGTCTCGACCGAAGGCGGCATCAGCTCGCCCTCGATGGCGATTTCGGCGTGAGCGGGGATCGGCAGGCCCGTGATGGGGCCCTTGATCACGTCCAGCGGCCGCCCGAGCATGCCCCCGACGCGGTCCAGCTCCGACATGCCGAATGGAAACTTGGTGTAGGACAGGAAGAACACCAGCGGATCGCCGCCGAACGTGGCGACCACCGGGCAGGGCTTGCCCTCCTTCCAGTAGCGTTCGGCGATGATGCGGCCCTGCTGGCCGGGGCTCATCCACAGGCCGAGCAGGTTCCCTTCATGGGCCTGCATCCGGTAGGTGCCCATGTTGACGTAGCCGGTTTCGGGATCGCGATTGATCAGGCTGTCGCCGGTGCCGATGTAGCGGCCGCCGTCGAGCCGGTGCGATTTCAGCACCGGAAACTTGAACACGTCGCATTCATTGTCGCGCATCACGTTCTGCATGATCGGGCCGGTCTCGACCTCGCGCGGCGGAATCGGCGGCACGTTCTTGATTCGGCTCGCCGCATGGCGCACCAGCTCCATGCGCGGCGTCTCGGGCGGCAGGCCGAGCGCCAGCGCCATGCGGACGCGCGACGCGGTCGGGATGCTCAGCACCCGATAGCCCTTCGGGTAGCCCTTGATCTCGTCGAACATCAGCGCCGGCGGTTCGTCGATCAGCTCCGACACGCTCTCGGTGATGGCGCCGACTTCGAGATTCCAATCGGCGTCCTTGATGACGGTGACTTCGCCGTGCTTTTCGCACTCCGCGAGAAAAGACCGAAGACCGTCATATTCCGCCGCCATTCCGAGCACTCCATCCCGTCGAATTCGAATTGGTTTTCTTATCCCATGCGAGCGCGCGTCAGCGCAATGGCGACGCGGTTCGACACGTGTGGTGACGAAGCCGCCTATTCGCCGCCGGGCTTCGCGCCCTTGATGGCTTCGGCCCCCTTGATCTGGATCGCCGAGCCGACGAGCTTCAGCGTGTCGGGCGGCGCATCGAGCAGATCATAGACGAGCTGCTGCAATTCAGCCCCGCCCTTGGGGTCGATTTCCAGATTGAGCTGGGCCGCCTCGGCGAGGAATTGCGGGTCGACCATGGCGGCGTCGAAGGCGCGACGCAGCGCCTCCACACGCTCCTTCGGCACGCCCGGATTGGTCACCACAGGCCGCGAGATCGCGGCTGCCTTGGACACGAAATCGAAAATCTGCTGATCGCGCGGCGTGGTCGCGAGTTCGCGCGACAGCGGCACTTCCGCATAGTCGGGGATCTTGCGCATGCCGGTCTGGATTAAAAAATTGTACTTGGCGGCTACGTCGGCCTTGGTGGCGCCGAGCACTTGCGGATTGCTGGTGCTGCGCGCCTCGACTTCGCCGCGCTCCATGGCGAGCGTCATCTCCGGCCCGCTGGGATAGCCGTAGATGACCTTGAACTTCGTGCCGAGCAGGTTGTTGTAGACGGCCGACAATTGCGTGACGATCGACCCGATGCCGGTGGCGGCCAGAACGGTTTCGCGCTTCTTGGCGTCGTCCAGCGTCTTCGTCGGCGAGTCCTTGCGGGTGAACAGGAACTCGTTCGTGTTGCTCATATTGCCGATCCAATTGAGCGAACGCATGTCAATCTTCAGATTCTTGTCGAGCCCGAGCGCCTGATCCATCGGGAACGACTGCGTGATCATCGTCAGCACCGTGCCGTCTTTCGGCGCAAGGTTGGCAACAAAATTCAGCGCCACGAGACCTCCGCCACCTGGCATGTTGACAGGCAACATCGACGGATTGCCCGGAATGTGACGGATGATGTAGCGCCCGAGAATGCGCGAATACACGTCGTAATTGCCGCCCGGCGCGGCGCGGATGTAGATCGTGATCTGCTTGCCGCGATAGAAATCCTCGATCGGATCGGCGAAGGCGGGCGTCGTCGCCATGACGCCGAAAGCCGCAAGACTGATCGAAACTTTGCGCATCGGGGTTTCCCCTGTGGTGGCTTATCGCTGGCTATTGCCAGCGAAGCGACGCAATCCACTTTTCAAGCGAGCCGTGGATTGCTTCTTGCTTCGCAGTTCGTAATGACGGCGCGTCATCGCGTGTCGTTCAAGTCAGGCCTTCAAGCTGCGGCCCGAACCCACTTGTTCTGATCGACTTCCCAGCCGCGCTGCGACAGATCGGCGCCGTTGCCTTCGGGGTCGCGCATACGGGCTTCCGATTGTTTGCGATGGGCGGGCCGCGCCGCCACCGTCGCGCCGTTGCGGGTGACGAGTTCGGCCTGCGCTTTCGAATCCGGAACCAGAAAGCCCACGTGCGCGATGCCGAATCGCGCTTCGTGGCCTTCCTCGCCGCCGCTGTAGAACGTCTGGATCGCCACATTGGTGAAGCCGTCGCCGACGTGGCGATTGCGATACGTGGGCTCCTTGAAGCGCTCCTTATGAGCCTCGAACAATTCGCGAAAGCCGAAGATGTCCATATAGAAATCGCGAATGCATTCTGGGTCCAGCGCATTCAGCGCCATGTGGGCGATGCGCGGCGTGCGCTCGGCAGGCGAGGGCAGACCGAAGTTGCGCTGGGACAGCGTGATCGGATTGGTCTCGGGGTCGTGAATCCGCACGTCGCCATGTTGCAGATCGCCTGACTCTGCAACGACGGTTCCGCGCGGATGACGCGCCAGATAGCGCGCCACGACCGCGTCGATATTGTCGACCGCGACGCCCAGATGATGCAGCCCCGTCTCCATGCGCAATTCGTTCAGCTTCGAGCGCAGGCGGAAGATCGTGATGTTGAAACCGCCGTCGGTCAGCGTGACGTCGCCATCTGCGGTGCGCCCCAGCTCATTCATGCCGAAATTGGATGTGTAAAAATCCGCCAGCGCAGCCGGATTTGCGGACATGTAGGCGAGATAGCGAATGCGCGCCATGTCGGTTCTTCCTCCCCGGAAGCCTGATTTCAGCTTCGATCATAGGAGGGATTTCGGTTCTGGCAAAGCGAAACGCAGCAAGCGCCGCTATGACGTCAACCTATCCATCAGCGCGCGGAGGCGCTCGCAGACTGGGCAATCCGCTCGTCGGAGCGACGCAGGCGCGTAGCCAGCAGCTCCAACAGCGTGACGCAGAAGTCGGCGCGCTTGCGCAGGAAGGCTTGCACCTCGCGGCGATCGAACACCAGCAGAGCCGTCTTCTGTAGCGCTGTAGCGGTGGCTGTGCGCGGGCCGCTGTCGAGCACAGCGATTTCACCGAAGACATTCCCGGCCGTCAGATCGGCCAGCACGATGTCTTTGCCAGCAGGGCCCGGAATTGAAATGCGCACGGAGCCTTGCAGCACCGCCATCATGCTGTGACCGGGATCGCCGAGCTTGAAGATCACTGCGCCTGCGTCGACGTGAAGCGTGCGGGCGCGCGCGGCGAGTTCCTGCCGTCCGGCGGCGTCGAGGGTACGGAACATCGACGATGTCTGCAGGATGCGGTCAGCCGACAGGGCTGATGTGTCCATCGGGGCGAACAATGTCCGGTCTCCTCGGCTTCGTCCCGAACCGGACGATCCTCACACGATGCGGTTGCAACATTGACGGCGAGTGAAGCGTTCCGGGCGATGCGCGAATCTGCTGAACGAACGGTTTCCATTTCGTGGCGATCTCTTGTCGAGTCGGCGCGGGTCGCGTCCAGACCTATCGAATTAGCGAGATTTAACAACGTCAAATGCGCGCGGCTTCACAAAGCTGCCGCTCACTAAAAAAAGATGAACAGTTTGCTTCGGCCCATCTCCGCGCCCAAGGTCCATCGGTGAGGGCGCATTAACGATACTGGGTGTTAACGCGGGGAAAATCGATGCGGTCATTGTTCATTCGCATATCCAGATTCGGTGGGGACCGATCCGGCACTGTTGCGGCCATCTTCGGCCTGTCGTTCGTGCCCATGGTGATGTTCACCGGACTGGCGGTGGATTACGGCAGGGCCAACACGCTGAGCGCGCAATTGCAGGCGGCTGTCGATCAGGCGGCGATCAGCGGCGCGCAACTCGCCGGCGACGTCGCCGCCGCCACCGCCGTCAACATGGTCAAGGGCGCGATGGAGAAGACAGGCCTGACGTTCGACACGACAGCCTCCACCGATCCGTCCACGAAAATCCTGACGGTCTCGTCGACCGTCGACATGCCGATGAAAATTCTGTCGATGTGGGTTCCGTCATGGACGTTGACCCGCACATCGAAAGCCCTGCCGGGCTCGGCGACCATCACGAATGGAACGCCGGGCATCAATGACGACTCGTGCATCTTCACGATGGGCGAGACGCTGACCATCAGCACCAACACGATGACGTTCAATGGATCGCCGAGCGTCAATCTCACGGGCTGCAGCCTGCGCTCCAACAAGAGCATGAAGTGCAACGGCTCCTCGACCGGCGCGGACAGTTATGCGGTGGGCGACATCGTCGGTTGTTCCAATCCGCATCCCGGTCAGCAGGCGATGACCGACATCTACACTGGCATCGCCAGCAACATCACGCTCAAATGCGGGACGCGACAGGAAGGCGTCTGGTGGAACGCCAACTGGTCCGGAAGTCTTCCGACGGGCGAGAATGTGAAGTCCGTCTCGCGCTCCGGCTACACGGAGATTCACATCTGCGGCAATCTCGTGCTCAGCGGATCGAGCAGCAACTGGCTGACGGGCGCGTCGCCCTCGACCGATACGGTCGTGGTGGTGGAGAACGGCGGCATCGTCATCGCCAGCGGATCGAACGTGCAGGCGTCACGCATGACGTTCGTTCTGGCCAGCAGCGGCGGCAGCTACAATTACCCGATTGTCTATTGGCCGAACGGCAATGGCGGCAACGCCTCGTCATGGTCTGTAACCGCCTCGACCGAGCCAACCAACCCGTGGAAAGGCATGGTGATCTACCAGAACCCGAGCCTCAACTCGACGGCCGACATGAGCTGGAATTCCGGCGCGACGTTCAGCTTCGACGGCATCGTGTATTTCCCGAACGCCCAGCTGACCGTGTCGGGTCAGGTCTATTCGGGACCGACGGGTTGCTCGAAACTGGTTGTCGGCGAATTCACGCTCAACGGCGCGGTCAATCTGAAGCAGTCCTCGGTGGGTTGTGCGTCCATGCAGGTGACGCAATTCTTCCAGCCCGGCACCACGCAGGTGACGACAGCGGGTGCGGTTCTGGTTCAGTAGCCGCAAGTCGCTTCGCCCGCCCGCTGTCGAGAGATGGCGGGCGTTTGCGTTCAGACGAGCGCGCGCAGCGCGCCGGCCTGTTCGGGGCCGAGCGACCGTTCGCCGGACTCGATCTCCTCGATCAATCGCAGCAAGCCGGACATGATCGGCGCTTCGACGCCATTGCGCGATCCCATCTCGATGATGGGACCAAACTGTGCGGGAATTTCCGTCTTGCGTTTGTGGACCGCGAGATCGCGCCAGATGCCGCTTCGCTCCTTCGTCGAGCCGCGCGACTTCTCGATATAGACATCGACCATCTGCTGAATGCGCGTCGCATCGTTGCGGATGCAGGCGTCAGGGTCGAAACCTTCGGACGCCACCGGGCTCACGCCCTGGGTGTCTGCGATCGCCATGATCTCGCGCACCAGCCCGGTCCACACCGGACGAACCGACATGTCACGCAGGAAGTCGGCGGTCGTGTCGCCCGTAACGGTCCCGGCGGCCAGCACGCACACGAAGGCCATCTTGCTCCACAGATGGTCCATGATGTGCGGCGTAACCTCGAGATCGGGATAGAAGTCGCGCAGCACGCGCGCCGCGCCCTCAAGCATCGGCGTATCCAGTCCGTCCAGCGCCCCGATCGCCAGTTCGCCACGACGGCCATAGAGAATCGCACCGGGTCCCATGCGATCCGCCGGCAGGCCGACATAACAGCCCACGGTGCGGGCGCGGCCCAGCGTCTGTTCGATGACGAGTTCGTTCAGACCGTTCTGACAGGAGACCACAACGCCGTCGGGCGACAGATGCGGCGCGAGTTGCGCCAGCGCCGCTGGCGTATGTTGTGACTTCACCGCCAGCAGCACGATGTCGAACAAGCCATGAAGCTCAGTTGGTGTGAAAGCCTGCCCGCCGACCGCAAAATTCTCCACCGGGCCGGTGATACGCAAATGGCCAGAGCGGATCGCCGCCAGATGCGCTTCGTCGAGATCGACGAATGTGACGTTGCGGCCGGCGCGCACCAGATGCGCGCCGATCACGCCGCCGATGGCGCCCGCGCCCCAGACGAGAACGGAAGGCTCTGGCGCAAGGTCGTGCGTCATTCAGCGCTTCGCGGTGTTGCGGAACATCCAGACCTTCTCATCGGAACGGGGTTGCCATTTGTCGAGTTTAGACGATGCGCCATACACGTCGCCGATCTGCACCATGTAGATCGCCGTCGATTCGCGCCGCTCGTAATTCTGGATGTCCTGCAGGATCGCCTTGCGGGCGTCGGGATTCATTTCCGTCTCGGCGCGGCGGATCAGCTTGTCGAGTTCGGAGTCGCGCGTCTGCGACCAGCTTCCCTGCGAACCGATCATCAGCCGGTTGTGCGAATGCGGGTCCGACATCACGTCGCCCCAGCCCATGAGCAGCGCCGGGTTAGTCTGATGGCTGAAGCCGCGCTTGGTGAAAACGGCCCACTCATAGGTCTGCAGCTTGAACCGGATTCCGGCCTTGGCGGCGTGGCCGACGATCGCCTCGGCGATTTCGCGATCCTTGAGATACTGCCCGTTGGGCGCATCGAACGCGATGTCGATGCCATTGGGATAGCCGGCTTCGGCCAGCAGTTTCTTCGCCCGCTCGGGATCATACGGGAGCGGCTGCAGCGATGGGTCGGCCGAGAAGGTCTTCGGGTTGAACCACGCCGTCGGCGCGCCGACGCCGCCCAGAATGCCGTCGTTCAAAGCCTTGCGGTCGATGGCGTAATTGATCGCCTCGCGCACCAGCCTGTTGTTGGTCGGAAACGATGGATCGACGTTCGACAGCAGCAGCACGAAGCTGCGCTGGCTCAGTACGGTCTTGATCTTTGCGGTCGGAACGCCCTGTACCCATGCGGACAATTCGGGCGGCACTTGCAGCGCGAGATCGATTTCGCCCGTCACCAGCGCGGAGACGCGCGCCTGCGCCTCCTTGATCGGCCGGTACACGATGGTCTTGATGTCCTGCGCGCCGCCCCAGTAGGTCGGGTTGGCTTCCAGCGTGATCTGCGTGTCGCGCACATGTTCGACGAACCGGTATGGGCCAGTGCCGACCGGCTGCTTGCGATAAGCGTCGACGCCGACTTTCTTCACGTATTCCGGCGGAATCATGTGAACGCTGGCGAGAATGTTCGGCACGACCGGCAGCGGATCTTTCGTGATGAGCCGCGCGGTGAATTCGTCCACGATCTCGACGCGGTCGACGAACGTGTAGTTGGGCCGCGCGACGGCCTTCGTGTCGGGCGCCAGAATCGTCTCGAACGTGAACTTCACGGCGGCCGCGTTGAACGGTTCGCCATTCTGGAATTTCACGTCGTTGCGGAGTTTGACCTCCCACGTCACGGGATCGATGTTCTTCACCGATGTCGCCAGCCAAGGGCCGAGCTTTCCGGGTTCGTCCCATTGCAGCAGTGTGTCGGAGATATGGTCCATCAACGACCGGTCCGGCACGGTGATGTTGACGTCGAGGGCGTTCATGCCGACGACGTCAGCGCCGCCGCCGATCACGATGCGGGTCTGGGCCGCCGCATTGTTCGTCCAGATCGCCGCGCAGGCCCAAAGGGCGAGCGCCGCATGTTTCAGCGATTTCATTCCAACCTCCCTGATCGGCCGTGCGGGCGCTCTGTGTCGCCGCGAACAACCGTGTTCCTGATTTCAGCGCTTGCGATCGAGCAGCGGCATCACGTGTTCGGCGAAATTCGTCACCCCGTCCATCATGTGCGGGAAACGCAGCATGAGGCAGGTGACGCCGGCGTCTTCGTAGCGGCGGATGCGATCCGCGATGCGTTGCGGCGAACCGACGAGGCCCGCGCCGAGCGCGCTGATCGACGTGCCGCCCTGCGAACGGTCCTTACTGCGCTGTTCGAGATCGTCAGCGATCGCCTCGGCCTCGCTGCCGTCGGGCGAGCAGATCACGGCGGCGCTAATGCCGTAGCCGAGCGTGCGGCCGTAGCGGCTGGCGCGCTCCCGCATACCCGCAATGCCGTCGCGGATGACGCCGAAATTCGCCTCGAACTCGCGGTACCATGGCTCCACCACGGCGAACCAGCACTCGCCCTTGCTGGCGATGATGTTCATGCCGGTTTCCGAACGACTGGCCGCATAGAACGGCGGATTGGGCTGGCGCACGGGCTTCGCCGGCAGGACGCCGCCCGCGACCTTGAAGAATTCGCCGTCGTAATCGAGCTTGTCTTCTTTCCAGAGACCCTTCACGACGTCGATGAATTCCTCCATGCGGCGATAGCGGGCGTCGGACCGGTCGATCCACGCGCCGTTGCCGTAGGTATTCATCTCCTCCTGCCACCAGCCGTTGACGAGGTTGATGGCGAAACGGCCGTTGCTGATCTGGTCGAGCGACGCGCCCATCTTGGCGACCACGCCGGGCGTCAGGATACCCGGATGGATCGCCACCATGAGTTCGATGGTCTTCGTCACCGGGGCCAGCGCCGAGGCTAGAATCCAGCCGTCGAGATCCTGTCCGATGTAACGCTGCGCCACGAGGGTGATGTCAAAACCGGCGCGCTCGGCGGTCTGGATCACGTCGACGGAATAATTGAACGAGGCGAGCCCCGTCGGCTCCTCTTTCGAGCCGCGTCCGTTCATGTCCATGCGGCCGCCGCGCGGCGCCCAAAGTCCGATCTTCATCCGGTCGATCCTCGCAATCCTGAAATGGAAGTGTTCATTGCGGCTCGACGCGTACGCCGCGTCCGAGCGGCGTCAGTCCCTCGTCGGTGAACTTGAGGTCGAGGCTGGCGAGCGCGCCACCCGCGACGCGCACCACGCTGCCGGTCAGTCTGTCCGCGCCTTGCGCCAGGATCGCCACCGACGCGAAGGCGATTTCCTCCGGCGTGCGGGGCGGGATCTTCATGCGCGCCAGCATGGCGGCGCGATCGGCTTCCGAGAGCTTCTGGAACTGCTCGTAGATGCGCGCGCCCGGCTCTGTCAGCGTGAAACCCGGCTGGATCGCATTCACCGAAACTCCGAACTCGGCGAGGTCCATGGCGAGCTGGTTGGAAAACCCGACGATGCCAGCCTTGGCGGCCACATACGCGAGACGCGCCGTCATCGTGCTGCGGCCCGCCGCGCCCGCCAGCGAGCCGGTCGCGAAGTTCAGAATGCCGCCGCCGCCACTCTTCTTGATGTGCGGAACGGCGGCGCGGCAGCACAGATAGGTGCCCTTCAGGTTCGCCCCGATGACCCGGTCCCAGATCTCCTCGCTCATGTCCTCGATGGAATCGGCGGGCGTTGTGCCGCTGCCGCCAGCCACATTGACGAGGTAATGCAAACCCCCGAAGCGCGAGACCGCGGCGTCGATCATCGCGGTCACGGAGGCCGAGGCGTTCACGTCGACCGCGCAGGACGCCGTGGTTGCGCCCGAGGGATCGAGGGTCCTCGCCGCGTCGGCGACTTTCGCAGCCTGCATGTCGGCCATGAAGACGTTCGCGCCTTCGGCCCGCAGCCGTTTCGCGATCCCGAGCCCAATGCCCTGCGCGCTGCCTGTCACGAGCGCCGTGCACCCCTTGAAATCCCGCATGTTTCCTCCGATGCCTCGCGGCTTATGTGTGAATCATAAGCGAGCGCGCGCGAGGGTTGCAACACGCGCCTTTCGATGACCGCACAGCGCCTGCCTCTGCGTGGCGGGCTGAACCGATGCGTCGGGAGCATAACGCCATCGGCATATCGATTGCTTGGATCGTCGGGGTGTTTTGCTGTTGGAAGAAGGGTGGCTCATGGATCTGGGATTGAAAGGCCGAACGGCTCTGGTTCTTGCCTCCAGCGGCGGGCTCGGCGCCGCGATCGCCACGGCGCTCAGCCGCGAAGGCGTACGGGTGGCGATCACCGGCACCAATGCGACGAAACTCGACGAGGTGGCGGCTTCGATCAGATCGCAAGGCGGCGAGGTTCTTCAACTGGTTTGGAACCTCGGAGACCTGACGCTCATCGATCCCAGCATCACCCGGATCGAAGCCGAACTCGGGCCAATCGACATTCTCGTCAACAATACGGGCGGACCGCCGCCCTCTGGCGTTACCGGTCAACCCGCCGATCTTTGGCGCAGGCAATTCGAATCAATGGTGCTGTCGGTGATCGGCGTCACGGATCGGGTGCTGCCCGGGATGAAACAGCGCGGCTGGGGACGGATCATCACGTCAACCTCCATGGGAGTCACCGCGCCGATTCCGGGGCTCGGAATATCGAACACGTTGCGGCCAGCGCTGGTGAACTGGTCGAAATCGCTCGCCGGCGAGGTGGCGCGCTTCGGCGTCACTGCGAACGTGCTTGTGCCCGGACGGATAGACACGGACCGCCTGCGCTCGATCGACACCGGCCGCGCCCAGCGAGAGAATCGCAGCGTCGAGGACGTCGCGACCGAAAGCAAAGCGACGATTCCCATGGGCCGTTACGGCCGTGCGGACGAATATGCCGACGTCGCAGCATTTCTGGCCAGCGAACGGGCTTCCTACGTCACCGGTTCGGTGATCCGCGTCGACGGAGGCGCAATTCCGAGCATTTAGGGTGGGCGACGTCGCCAAGCGAAAGAGACTAACGCTGCTGAAATAGATATTTAGTCAGCGCAGCCGTTCCAGTACGCTGACGTAATTCGCGACCGCCGCGCCGCCCATGTTGAAGACGCCGCCGAGCCTCGCGTCCTTCACCTGCATGTCGCCAGCCGCGCCGCAGACCTGCATGGCGCTCAGCACGTGCATGGACACGCCGGTCGCGCCGATCGGGTGGCCTTTCGCTTTCAGGCCGCCCGATGGATTGACCGGCAGCCGGCCATCGATCTGCGTGACGCCATCGAGCGCAGCGCGCGCGCCCTGTCCCTGCGGCACAAGTCCCATCGCCTCGTATTCGATCAATTCGGCGATGGTGAAACAATCGTGCGTCTCGACGAAAGATAGATCGTCGAGGCCGATGCGGGCCTGCGCCAGCGCACGCTTCCAGGCGACGCCACAGCCCTCGAATTCGAGAATGTCGCGCTTCGACATGGGCAGGAAATCCTGCGCGTGCTGCGCGGCGCGGAACGCCACGGCGCGACGCATCGACAACGCGACATCCACGTCGGCGATGACGAGCGCCGCCGCACCGTCAGACACCAGCGAACAATCGGTGCGCTTCAGCGGTCCAGCCACGAACGGATTTTTCTCGCTTTCGCGACGGCAGAACTCGAAACCCAGATCCTTGCGCATCTGCGCATACGGATTGGCGACGCCATTGCGGTGATTCTTCGCCGCGATGGTCGCCAGTGCGTCGGACTGGTCGCCGTAACGCTGGAAATAGGCCTGCGCGATATTGCCGAAGACGCCCGCGAAACCTCCCGCTGTGTCGCCGTCCTCCGGCAGATAGGAGGCGCGCAGCAGGTTGCGGCCGATCTCGGCCGGCGGCGTCTTCGTCATCTGCTCAACGCCGACGACGAGAACCATCCGGGCGCGTTTCGCCTCGATGGACCGGATCGCCGTATGGACGGCAGCCGAGCCGGTGGCGCAGGCGTTTTCGACCCGCATGGCAGGCTTGAAGCGGAGGCGATCGTCGGCCTGCAGCACGAGGGCGGCGGTGAAATCCTGCGGGCTGAATCCCGCGTTGAAATGCCCGAGCAGGATCTCGTCGATCTCGTCTGGCCCCACGCCCGCATGGTCGAGCGCCGCTGTGGCAGCCTTGACGATCAGGGTCTCGACCGTCTCGGTATCGTGCCTGCCGAACGGCAGATGGGACCAGCCGACGATGCAGGCAGTCATGCGTGCGCTCCCTTGCGGCGTCACGAAAAAGCCGCACCGCGCCAGAATACCGTGATCTTCGGTTAGCCGCCAACTTGCAGCGTTCCAACCGCAGCCTTTTCAAAGGCCCTCCCCCAAGGTAGGAAGTCAGACCTTGCGGCGCCGGGGGCGGTCCGCAACACGATTCGGGATTCGATATGCCTGCTTTCGCCAGATCCCGTTGTGCAATCGCCGGTTTCATTCTGTCGCTGTCGTCCATCGCCGCATCCGCCGCGCCATCGCTGGTGATCGACGTCGAGACGGGCGCGGTTCTTCATCAGGAAGACGCGACGCGGCCGTGGTTCCCGGCCTCTCTCACCAAGCTGATGACGGTCTATGTCGCCCTGCAGGCGGTGCGGGAGAGACGGATTACGCTCGACACCCCGATGGTGGTGTCCATGCGCGCGGCCCGCATGGCTCCCTCGAAAATGGGCTTCAATCCCGGCACCGAGGTGACGCTCGACAACGCCCTGAAGATGCTGATGGTGAAGTCGCCCAACGATGTGGCTGTAACGATCGCCGAAGGCGTTTCCGGCTCCGTCGAGGATTTCGCCGCCGAGATGAACGGCGTCGCGGCTCGGCTCGGCATGCGCGACTCCCATTTCGTCAATCCGAACGGGTTGCACGACGCCAATCACGTCAGCTCGGCGCGCGACATGGCGCTGCTCGGCGTCGCGCTGCTGCGCGACTTCCCCGAAGAGCGGGAGCTCTACGGCATCGGGGCGCTGAGGCTCGGGACGGCGATCATCCCGACCCACAATGGCCTGCTCGGCCGCTATCCGGGCGCGGATGGGATGAAGACGGGCTTCACCTGCCCGGCAGGCTTCAACGTCGTCGCCACCGCCACACACGGCGGACGCAAGCTTCTGGCCGTCATCATGGGCGCGCCGAACGCCAAGGCGCGCAGCATCAAGGCGATGGGCCTGTTCGAGGCGGGCTTCAACTCGGCCGTATGGAGCCGCCCTCAAGTCACGAGCCTGCCCTATCAGGGCGCCGTCGCCGCCCCCAACATGCGCCCGGAAATCTGCGGCAAGGGACGCGCCGCCGGCGCCGACGAGGATTTCGCCATTCCGATCGCCACGAGCGCGCGCGGACCTGCGAGCCATGAAGATTCAGCCGCCAGCTTCTTCGCCGAAACCCGCTCGGAGGTGATTCAGGTGCCGGCGGCGGACCTGCTGCGCGGGCCGCGTCCGTCCTTCGTGCCGGTGGACGTGTTCGTCGGACGTGCGCCGGGCTACAACGGCCCTGTCGCAATGGCGCGCGGCACGCCGCCCGCCGCACCTGCCGAGCCCCAGACCCGCACCGCGGCCCGCAAGCCCGTCATCGGCGCAGGCGCGCCGGTCGCGGCCAGCGCTGTCGGATCGCTCGGCAAGCCATCCCGCGCCGCCGCGAAAGAGGCCGAGAAACCGAAAGCCGCCGCGAAAACGAAAGAGCCCATCAAGGCGTCCGGCAAAGGCCAGAAACCCGCCAAGCCTGCGGACAGGAAGCAGGTCAACGCGCCAGCGCCCGAGAAGACCCGCGTCGCCGCCAAGCCCAAGACCGGCGCGAATTAGCCCAGTGGCCTCCGACGCCGCCATTCTGTCCCGCCGGCCGCCGCCGCCGGTCCCGCTGTCGGTGCTGACCGGCTTTCTGGGCGCGGGCAAGACCACGCTTCTCAACCGCCTGCTGAAAGACGCCGCGCTCGCCGACACGCTGGTTCTGATCAACGAATTCGGCGAGATCGGACTCGATCATCTGTTCGTCGAAAAGGTCGACGGCGACATGATGATGATGTCGTCGGGCTGCCTGTGCTGCACGATCCGGGGCGATCTGGTTGCGACGCTCGAAGACGTCATCCGCAAGCGTGACAACAACCGCATCAAGCTGTTTCGCCGCGTGCTGATCGAGACGACGGGCCTTGCCGATCCCGCGCCCGTGCTGCACACGATCATGTACCACCCCTATCTGATGCTGCGATTCCGGCTCGAAAGCGTCGTCACTGTGATCGACGCCGTCAACGCTGACGCGACGCTCGACGCCCATATCGAAGCCGTGAAACAGGCCGCCGTCGCCGACCGCATCGTCATCACGAAGACCGACCTGATGACGTCGCTGGACGACAGCGCGCGCCTGTTGCGCCTGCGCGATCGCATCGCGTCGCTCAATCCCTCCGCGCGCGTGTTCGACAATGCCGACGCGCCGGGCGCGGCGAACCTGCTCGACGCGGGTCTGTACGATCTCGACGGCAAGACCGCCGATGTGCGCAAATGGCTCAACTCGGAAGCCTTCGAACAGCCGGGCCACGGACATGCGCATCATCATGGGCACGATCATCATGCCCATGGGCATCACGCGCCGCACGACGTCAATCGTCACGACGACAGCATCCGGGCCTTCTGCCTGCGCAGCGACGCGCGGCCGTCGCCGGAATCGTTCCAGATGTTTCTCGATCTGCTGCGAGAGACGAATGGACCGTCGCTGTTGCGCGTGAAAGGCATCGTGGCGCTCGCCGACGATCCGTCGCGGCCCGTGGTGATCCACGGCGTGCAGCACGTCTTCCATCCTCCGGTGCGGCTGGAGCAATGGCCTGACGACGATCATGCGACCCGCATCGTGTTTATCGTGCGCGACCTCGATCAGGCTTTCATCGAGAAATTCTGGTCGCTGTTCACCGGAGGCGTCGCGGTGGGTCAGCCGGACGGCGACGCGCTGGCGAACAATCCGCTGAAGCTGCGCGCCAAGGGCGGCCTGCTGGGCTGATCCGCCGTTCACATCTTCTTGATTGAAAAAGACAGCACGCCGTCACTGCTCGACTGGCCGAGCAGCACATCGCCCGTCTCGCGCACCATATTTGGGATGTCGATCGCCGACATCGGATCTGTCGCCAGCACGCTCAGCACAAGGCCCGGCTGCATGACCTGAAGCGCCTTGCGGGCCTTCAGGGCCGGCAGCGGACATTTGAGTCCGCGCAGGTCGAGAGCAGTGCTTTCGTCGTCGTCAGCGTTCACCATCACCACGGTTCTGACTTTGTGTTCGTTAAAATTCTAATCAAGATCGTCGCAATTGTCGCGCGGCCGCAAACTACCGCGCTGCATGGATAACCGCATGGGATTCTTCGAGCGTTATGTGCGCGTCCTCCCGCGCTGGCCGCTGCTGGGCGGGCAGGCGGGCGAACGCGAAACGCTGCGATTTTGGATCGAGCGCGCGGCGCGGCGGTACAGCGAGCGACCAGCGTTGCAGGCGGGCGAGCGGCGCATGACGTTTCGCGACTGGAATGCGCGCGCCAATCAGTATGCCCGCTGGGCCCGCACCCTGCCGCTAACGCGGGGCGATGTGGTGGCGCTGCAGAGCCACGACTGGATCGAATGCTTCTGCGCCTTTACCGGCTTCGCCAAGATCGGCGTTGGCACCCTGCTGCTTGATCCATCGCGACCCATGTCGAGCATCATCGACATTGTCGCAACCGCAAAGCCACGCGCCGCGATCGTCGACGCCGGCTTGCTAAAGGATGCCGTCGCGGCTTTCGCGGAGCGCGAATGGACCGCGCCTGTCTACACGCTCGGCAAAGCCGATTGCGCCGGCGCACCACGTGCGCCGCAACTCGATCTGCTGCTGCGCGGCTTTTCGAAATGCGACATTCCGCCTGACGCCCGCGTACGCCTGACGGGCGCGGAGATCGCCTTGGTCGACATTGGGCTGGAGCAGACGTCCCGGACACGCGGTCGCGATCAGAGCCGGATTCTGAAGACCGCGCGTGAACTCGGCCGCACAGCCGATCTGCGGCGGCACGACCGACTTCTGATTTTGTCGCAACAACCCTGCTCGGCTGCGCTGATGACAGTCGCATTCGCGAATCTGGCGAAAGGCGGCGCCTGCGTTGCGGTGGATTACGCCACGATCGCCGAAGACCTGAACAGCCTCTCGAAACACGAGTGCTCGCTGATGGCGGTGGACGGCGAAGCTTTGGCGGCCGTGTGCGCGATTCGACGCGATGCTCGACTGTTCAACGGCATGCGAACGATTTTCGCCGCTGATCTTTCGTCAGAGGCCGAAGCAGACTGGCGCGTCCGGCATCCGGCCACGCCCCTCATCGGGCTGCGCTGAGCCGCAAACGCGGCCAATCCCGTCTGGCGCATCTCTGTCATGAATCAGAACGCCTGAGCCGTCCCGCAATCGTCGATGATCAATCGCCGCGCTGAACGCATTCGGCTCGTGGCGACATGATTAATGAGCGGCGTCGAAATCCCGTCTTCCGCGCAAGTACGCTCTGGTGGGCGTTTGTGACCATTCGCGCCGGCGCGAAGATCGACGACCGCGGACAGCGCACCTCGCGTCCGACCGCTGCGCCAATCCGGTGGCCTGTCTCTTGAAGCACTCCTGTCGAAGCGAAAGCCACGCGGTCCGGCTGTGCCACATCGGCACGGTTCTGTTGCGATGCGGTTTGCGTCGCCAGGAGAATGATGATGGTTGCATGGTCCCTGCCGTTCTGGCCGAAGCGCGCGAGCGCGTCGCCGATGGGATGGCTGACCGAAAGCGTGGGTCTTTTCGAAGACGCGCGCTCCAGCGTGCCGCGCGCCGGCGATGCCCGCATCTGGCGCGGCGAACCGCGCGGATTGCCGGCCCGCATCGAACTTCTGGGCTGGGACGCCGCCGCGAAGCGCCGCGAATCATGGGCCGATCTGGTCGATCGCGCGCTCGAGTCGAATGTCTTTCTCGAACCGAACTTCGCCATTCCGGCCGCGCAGCACTTCCCGCTGGCGTTCAGGCCGAGCTTTCTGTTGGTGTCCGATCTGTCCGGCGCGCAGCCGGACGGCGATCTCGTCGGACTGACGGCGCTTGATCTGCCATCGAGCGGCCACGGCTCGATCGCGCGCGCCTGGTGTCCGCAGCAATCGGCGCTCGGCACGCCCCTGTTCGATCGCGCGCGGGGACGCGATGCGCTCGAAATCATGTTCTCGTGGTTCGCCGAACGGCAGCCGCATCTGTCAGGCGTCCTGTTCCCGCATCTGGCGGCGTCCGGCCCAACCGCGTCGATGATCCGCGCGCACGCCGTCGCCGAAGATCTCGAAATCCGCATGCTCGATCCGCACGAACGCGCGATCCTGTCAGGCGGCGTCGACATCGACGCCATGCTGCGCGCGACTGTCGCACCCAAGAAACTGAAGGAGTTGCGGCGACAGAACCGGCGTCTCTCGGATCAGGGCGAACTCGCCTATATGTCGGCGCGCGATCAGGAGAGCGTGAAGCTCGAAGTCGAAAACTTCCTGTCGCTCGAAGCCAAGGGCTGGAAAGGCGCGCGCGGCACGGCGTTGCTGGGCAATCCGTCGCTATCGACCTTCACCCGTACGATGACGCGACTGCTAGCGCACGAAGGCAAGTGCCGCGTCGATTCGCTGACTTTGGGCGGCAAGCCGATCGCCATGGGCGTCGTGCTGTTCAGCGCGGGCGAATCCTATCTGTGGAAGATCGCCTACGACGAAACTTATGCGCAATTGTCCCCCGGCGTGCAGGTCCTGCTCGAATTCAGCCGACGTCAGGCGCTGGAGCGCGAGTCGCTCTACCCCGACTCATGCGCCATTCCGGATCATCCGATGATCAACCGCATCTGGCCGGAGCGCCTGCCGATCGTGGATCTGCTCGTCGCCACATCGCGCGAACGCGCCGGCGCGTTCCGCACGGCGGCCTCGCGCGAACAGATGCGCCGCCGCCTGCGGGCGATGGCGAAGCGCGCCTGGTACAAAATGACGGGCGACAGTCCGAGCTGATCGGCGTGCTCCGACCGACCGCTGAAACGGAAAAGGACGCGATCTCGACGATCGCGTCCTTTTGTTCGACTGTTGCCGGGACTCAGAGGCCCAGAATGGCCTTGGCCTCGCGCAGCTGCGACAGCTTGGTCTGTGCTTCAGATTTCGCCGCATCGCTCTTGGCGTCGGCGAGATCTTCCTCGGCGTCCCTGATCTGCGCATCCATGCGGGCGGCGTCGATCTGTTCGACCGGCACAGCCTCTTCGGCGAGGATCGTCAGGCCCTTCGGGGACACGTCCGCGAACCCGCCGCGCACGAACAGGCGCTGGCTCTTGCCGGCGCTTTCCGACACCGTCACAACGCCGGGACGCAGCAGCGACATCATAGGCGCGTGGTCCTTGAGCATCGTGAATTCGCCTTCAGCGCCGGGCACGACGACCTGTTCGACCTGACCCGAGAACAAAAGCTTCTCGGGCGACACGAGTTCGAAATGAAATGCGGCCATCGGGATTCTCCGGCGCCTCTATCAGGCGGCTTCAGCGGCGAGCTTGGCGGCCTTCTTCACGGCTTCCTCGATGGTGCCGACCATGTAGAACGCCGCTTCCGGCAGATGGTCGTACTTGCCTTCGACGAGGCCCTTGAAGCCCTTGATGGTGTCGGCGAGCGACACG
>CANJEY010000017.1 GCA_947472615.1 Beijerinckiaceae bacterium | reverse complement strand
TACTCGCGGTGCTGACGCACGCCGACTGGGCGAAATCCAGCTGGGCCGATCTGCCCCGCCCCAACGGCCGCAAGAAGCGCGATGGAACCCCGTTCTATCGTCCGCCGCTGCCGGGATTGACCGGCGACAAGGTGCGCTGGGTCGGCGATTACGTCGCCTTCGTGGTGGCCGAAACCCGCCATCAGGCGCAGGACGCGCTGGAACTCATCGACGTCGAATACGAGCCGCTGCCCGCCGTGCTCTCAGGCCCGGCCGCGATCGAGCCCGGCGCGCCCGTCGTGTGGGACGAGAACCCCGACAACATCTGCTACGTCCATCTGGAAGGCGACAAGGCCAAGGCCGATGCGGCATTCGCGAACGCCCATACGATCGTCCGGCACAAGTTCGTCATCAATCGCGTCTATGCGGCCACCATGGAGCCACGCGGCTGCGTCGGCCTCTACGATGACGCCGGCGACCGCTTCACCATCTACACGACGCTGCAGCGCGCGCTGAACTTCCGCGAGGAATTGGCGAAGACGCTGCGCATTCCGGAAAGCAAGGTGCGCGTGGTGGCCGGCGACATCGGCGGCAGCTTCGGCATGAAGTCCGGCGTGTTCAACGAGGTGCCGCTCTGCCTGCTGGCGTCGAAGCTGCTGCGCCGTCCGGTGAAGTGGAACGGCACGCGCTCGGACTCCTTCCTCAGCGACGCCATGGCGCGCGACAACGTCACCGAAGGCGAACTGGCGCTCGACAAGAGCGGCAAGTTTCTCGGCCTCCGCGTGAAGACCGTGGCCAATCTCGGCGCCTACATCCAGACCGGCTCGGAAGGCGGGCCGATCAGCAATCTAGGCACGCTCGCCGGCCCCTACCTTCTGCCGGCCGCGCATGTCGACGTGACCGCCGTTTACAGCCACACGCACTGGATGCGCCCCTATCGCGGCAACGGCCGTCCCGAAGCCGCCTATGTGATCGAGCGTCTCGTCGATCTCGCGGCGGACGAACTGAAGATCGACCCGGCAGAAATTCGCCGCAAGAACATGATCCCGGCTGATGGCTTTCCGTATCAGACCGCGCTGTCGTTTAAGTACGATTGCGGCGAGTTCGAGAAATGCCTCGATATCGCGCTCGACATGTCCGACTACAAAGGCTTCGAGAAGCGCCGCAAGGAAGCCCGCAAGCGCGGCAAGTATCGCGGCATCGGCATTTCGTATTCTATCGAGAAAGCCGCCGCGCGCGGCATCGAGGGCGCGGAAGTGCGCTTCGATCGCGGTGGTTCGATCACCCTTATCGCCGGGTCGGTGACGCAGGGACAGGGCCATGAGACCGTGTTCAAGCAGATGGTCGCGGATCGCCTCGGCATCGACCCCGACGACATCAACTACGCGCAGGGCGACACCGACGTCGTGTTCTTCGGCGAAGGCACCGGCGGCTCGCGCACGTCCGCGCTTGGCGGTTCGGCGGTCCACATGGCGATCGAAAAGGTCGTCGCCAAGGGCAAGACGATCGCCGCGCATCTGATGAAGGTCGATGACGTCGAATTCAACGAGGGCGTCTTCACCAGCCGCTCGTCGAACGCCTCGATGACCATGAAGGAAGTCGCCAAGGCCGCCGCCAAGCCGGACCTGCTGCCCGACGACATGGAACCCGGCCTCATCGCCAACGCGGTGTTCACCGGCAAGTCGCAGAACTATCCCAACGGCTGCCACGTGGTCGAACTCGAAATCGACGAGGACACGGGCGTCGTCGAATTCGTCCGCTACAGCGTGGTGGACGACGTCGGCAACGTGATGAATCCGCTGCTGCTGAAAGGGCAGATCCACGGCGGCATCGCGCAGGGCATCGGCCAGATGCTGATGGAGGATCTGCGCTACGATCCCAACACCGGCGAACTGCTGACCGGCTCATTCATGGATTACGCCATGCCGCACGCCGACAACATGTGCTCGTTCGACATCAAGAGCCATCCGGTGCCGACGAAGACCAATCTGCTCGGCGTCAAGGGCGCGGGCGAGGCGGGCTGCGTTGGCGCACTGCCGGCGGTGGCGAATGCTTTGGCCGATGCGTTGACGCCGCTCGGCGTGCGCGACGTGCCGATGCCGGCGACGCCCGCCGTGCTGTGGCGCATCATCCGCGACGCGAAAGGCAAGGCCGCCGCCTGAGCGGCCTCGTTACAACGCCTGCGGCGCAAGCTATAAGGCGCGGATGATATTCGCGCCTACATCGTCATGGAACTGATCCTCACGCCAGACAATCCGTCGCCGCCCGGGGGCTTCGTGGCCTCGGTGCGCGCGGCCGACGGATTGGCGCTGCGGGTCGCGCGCTGGCATCCACCGGGCTTCTCGCTCGGCACGGTGACGATCTGCACCGGACGCGCCGAATTCATCGAGAAGTATTTCGAGACCGCGAACGAACTGCTCGCACGCAAATTGACGGTCGTGATCTTCGACTGGCGCGGACAGGGCCTGTCGGCGCGCGAACTCGACAATTCCCGCAAGGGACACATCGACGATTTCACCCTGTTCGAGCGCGATCTCGAAGCCGTGGCGCTGCAGGTGCTGGAGCCGTTCTGTCCGAAGCCCTGGTTCGCGCTCGGTCATTCGATGGGCGGCGCGGTGCTGATCCAGCAGGCGCGCGCCGGCAAATCGCCGTTCGAACGCATCGTGGTGACGGCGCCGTTAATCGGGATTCATGGGCTGCGGTATCCAAATGCCGCGCGGCTGCTGGCCGAAGTGCTCGACATCGTCGGGCTGGGCGGCGCGTTCATTCCGGGCGGCGGCGAAACGTCGGTCGTCACCAAGCCGTTCAAGGACAATGTGCTGACGTCCGACCCGGCGCGCTACGCCCGCAACGCCAACATCGTCGGCGCGGCGGCGCATCTGGGCCTCGGCGATCCGACGATCGGCTGGCTCAACGCCGCCTTCCGGCTGATGGAGCAGTTCGCCGATCCCGAATACGCCCGCCGCACCCTGACCCCGACGCTGGTGATCGCAGCCGGTGGCGACCGCGTCGTCGACACCGGCGCGATCGAGCGCTTCGCGGTGCGGCTGAAGGCTGGCGGCCTCGTGGTCATCCCCTACGCGCGCCACGAAATCCTGATGGAGCGCGACGTCTTCCGCGAACAGTTCTGGGCCGCCTTCGACGCCTTCGTGCCCGGCACACGCGACGAACTTGTGGCGCTCGAAGCGGCGCAGGAGATGATCGAAGGCGTGGTGGAAGCGCGGGTCTAGGTTCTTGGCCGTTGATCCATGCGGCCACGCGCGATAGCTTGCGAAATGGCTACCCCACTCCTCGTTCATTTCGTCGCGGGTTCTTCGGGTCCCTGGCGCGTTGATCGCGTGAATTGCGTTGTCGGAGAAGCGCTGGCCTCTGCCGAACGCTTGGCGATCCACGAAAGTCCACAATCGGTTGCTTATGGGGAGAGCACATGGGTCCTTCGAGGCGTCACAAGCAACACGCGGTACACGAATAGGCCGGAAGTGAAGACGCTGGTTTCGAAACAGGCGGGACTGTCGCGACCGGAAGCGACTCGAGCGGCGCTGATTCCCATTCGCAAGACCCCGGCGTGGTGGGATTTGGCTCAGGATGAACGAAGGGCCATCTTCGAGGAACAATCGCGGCACATTGGAATCGGACTGGAATATCTGCCGGCCGTTGCGAGGCGTTTGCACCATAGCCGCGAACTGGGAGAGCCTTTCGATTTCATCACCTGGTTCGAGTATGCGCCAGAACATGAGGGTGCATTTGAAGCAATGTTGGAACGCTTGCGGCAAACACCTGAGTGGCGGTACGTCGACCGGGAAGTTGATATTCGACTGACGCAGGACTGACAGCGCGCAGCTTTCCAGCGTCCAGATTCAGATGGCCAACTTTTAACGGCTCGGGACCAACCAACCCGTTTGCATGTAAACTCGATGCTCTTGCGTCTCGGTTCGCTTCGAAACTCCTCTTGTCGACTGGAGCGTTGTGAACGACGGCTACCCGAGTTCAGGGAGACCAAAATACCAGCCAACACGATCCACCTGCATCGCGTCTTCACCGCGCCGCCGGACAAGATCTACCGCGCCTTCCTCGATGCGGACGCCATGGCGCGCTGGCTGCCCCCCAATGGCTTCACCGGCAGGGTGCATTCCATGGACCCGAAAGTCGGCGGCGGATTCCGCATGTCGTTCACCAATTTCACCACCGGCACGACGCATGCGTTCAGCGGCGAATATCTCGAACTCGTTCCGAACGAGCGCCTGCGCTACACGGATGTGTTCGACGACCCGAACCTGCCCGGCACGATGACGGTAACCGTCGTGCTGAAACAGGTGTCGGTCGGCACCGAGGTGAACATCGAGCAGGCCGGCGTGCCGGACATGATCCCGCTGGAAGCTTGCTACCTCGGCTGGCAGGAATCGCTGCGCCACCTCGCCCGCCTCGTCGAGCCGAACATTCCGGGTTGAGGCTTGGGCGCCGAGCGCACCACAAAGCATTGGACAATCCCCTACTGCTCAGCAGGTCGTCGCCAGCGTGCTGTAGCGGCAGCGTTGCCCGGTGCGCTGCGCGGTCTTTCCAGCCGCCCGCGCTGCATCCAACTTGGCGGTGACGCAGGTCGGCAAGGCCGTGCTGCTCGTCCGGCCGGCGCCGCGCAACTCAGCCTTGCAGGCGTTGACGGCCTCGCCACGCGTCAACGCATTGGCGGGCAGAATAAAACTGGCTGAGACAACACAAGCGGCAAAAACTATATTCGCAACGCGCATGGTCGCTTCCTCTCGATGATGCCCGCTTCTTGGAACGGGTCACCGATCAACTTAACAGGAGGCTCGGCTTTTGGGGAGATGCTGTCGCGCGAGGTTGTTTACCCGGCCGCCAGCGCCTTCAGCACCTGCTCGTGCAATCGCTTGTCGCCCGTCGCCACGATTGCGCCGCCTTCTGCGGCGGAGCCGCCGGTCCAGTTCGTCACCGCGCCGCCAGCGCCTTCGACGATCGGGATCAACGCCACGATGTCGTAGGGCTTGAGGCCGCTTTCAATCACCACGTCCACATGGCCGGACGCCAGCATGCAATAGGCGTAGCAATCGCAACCATAGCGCGACAGCCGCACCTGACGTTCGACGCGACGGAACGGTTCGAGCGTGCCGTCCACCAGCAGCGACGGATGCGTGGTCATCAGCGTCGCCTGATCGAGACTGGCGCAGGGTCGCGTGAGCAACTTGCGTTCCGTCTCGCGCGGATCATGCCCGAGACCGCGCCAGGTCGCCGACGAGCCGTCGCCGAAGAAGCGCTCGCGTGTGAACGGCTGGTGCATCATGCCGTAGCAGGGATGGCCGTTGCGGGTGAGGCCGATCAGCGTTCCCCACACCGGCACGCCCGAGATGAAGCTCTTGGTGCCGTCGATCGGGTCAAGCACCCAGACATATTCGGCGTCGGCCGACTGGTCGCCGAACTCCTCGCCCACGATGCCGTGCGACGGAAAGGTCTGGGTAATCATCCGCCGCATGGCGATCTCGCCCGCCCGGTCCGCCTCCGTCACCGGATCGAAGACGCCGCCCTTCGACTTGTCGTCCGCCCCGATTGACGACCGGAAGAACGGCAGGATCGCCTCACCCGACACCTGGGCGAGACTGTCCACGAAACTGACGAAATCGACGGGCTTCATGCGGACCAGCTTCCTGTAGACGCTTTCGCATCTGATAGCCCGTCGCGCGCCGCAAGGCCATATGGGGCCTAATTCGCCCCTCGCCGAAGCGGCCTCGGGCGAAGGCGCGTGCAGGGCAACAATGGGGTCGCCAGGCAGCGAAATCCACAGACTGGCGTTAACGATAACTCTCTAAACGACGCAAAATCAGTGGCTTGAAAACGTTGATATGCCAATGCGATTTTTTTTCGAAAAATAGGTCAGCATCACTTGCTTTTTCTGGCATACCAGACCATATTGTTGCGGTGCGGCAACGTTGTTGCCGCCGATGCCCTCCTTGGGCGTTTCCTCCCTAGACTTGGGGCCGCCTGTGGCAACGCGGGCGGCCTCCTTTATTTTCAGGGCCGGAAATCGCGCGGGAGTCGGCCTATTCCGCCGCCATCGGCGTCGCCGCCGGGCGACCGGTCAGCAGTTCGATCACATCGGCCGCCACCGCTTTCAGGTCCGCCGAGAGCCGGACGAACCCAGCGCTGCGCTCCATGGTCTTCTCGTTCATATAAATGCCGCGGTTCACCTCGATCTGCACCGCGTGGCAGTTCGAGGCGGGATTGCCGTAATATTCGGTGATGAACCCGCCCGCATAGGGCTTGTTGCGACGCACCGAATAACCGCGCTGGCGCAGTCGCTGTTCGATCAGATCGACGATCGGCTGGTTCGCCGCCGTGCCGTAGCGGTCGCCCAGCACGATATCGACTTTCCGGCCGCCGCCGACGTCGGCCAGGATCGCCGAGGACGGCATCGAATGGCAATCGAGCAGCAGCGCCTGACCGAAATGCTCCAGCGCCGATTCGAGCAGCGCCCACAAAGCCGCGTGGTAGGGCCGGTACAGCGCCTCGATCCGCCCCAATCCCTCCGACACCGGCAGCCGGCGGCTGTAAATGTCCTGCGCTTCGCCGACGACGCGAGCGATTGTCCCCAGTCCTCCCGCCACCCGCGTCGAGCGGGTATTGGCGTAGGACGGCAGCGGCCCGTCGAACATGCGCGGATCGAGTTCGTATGGCTCGCGATTGAGGTCGAGATACGCGCGCGGAAATCGCGCCCGCAGCAAAGGCGCGCCGAGAGATGCGGCCGGTCCGAACAATTCGTCCACATAGGCGTCTTCCGAACGCCGCAACGTCAGCGGGTCGAGCCGCGACGACGCCAGAAAGCGCGCCGGATAGACATTTCCCGAATGCGGCGACGACACGACCAGCGGCGTCAGCGGCGATTCGGGCCAGATCACCTCGTGGGAGGGGTCCAGTTCCGGCTCGAACGGCGCGGGACGGGCCGTCCCGGCGTCGGCGCCCGCGGCGAATGCGAACTGGGGATGATCACGATCGGGCATCAGCATCCTGTCGTCGGAGGGGCGCGGCCCTTCCGACGCAAACAATCTGCCAACACGCGCCGCCGCTGTCCATCTTTTCCCGGCGCGCGCCGCCCTGATGCGTCTTTTCCCCGCAGAAGTTTACGCGATCCCCGACATCGTTAAACTTTTTCACCCCTTCTTTACCGTCCGGGGGTCTTATGGGGCCGTAGTTCGAGCGAGGACCAAATGAACGACCAGACTGCGCCATCGACCAAAATTCTGCTGGCGGAAGACGACAACGACATGCGTCGCTTTCTGGTGAAAGCCCTGCAGAACGCCGGCTACGACGTCGCGTCGTTCGACAACGGGCTCTCCGCCTACCATCGCCTGCGCGAGGAGCCGTTCGAACTGCTGCTGACCGACATCGTCATGCCCGAGATGGACGGGATCGAACTCGCCCGCCGCGCCACCGAACTCGATCCCGACATCAAGGTCATGTTCATCACCGGCTTCGCGGCCGTCGCATTGAACCCGGACAACAACGCCCCCAAGGAAGCGAAAATCCTGTCGAAGCCCTTCCACCTGAAGGATCTCGTCAACGAAGTGCAGCGCCTTCTGGCCGCCTGACCGATAAACGACTCCGCCGCCAAGTTGCCGCTTGCGCGGCCGGGGGGCAGCCGGTATATCCGGCGCGCCTGTGGGCGCGTAGCTCAGCGGAAGAGCACTACCTTGACATGGTAGGGGTCACAGGTTCGATCCCTGTCGCGCCCACCATCGGCCCAAGCATTCCGCGCTTGCGGCCATCCCCCCGCGCCGTCCGCCTCTCTGAATCGCACGGGCCTCTTGGTCGCCTCGCGTCTATCGCCCGCAAGACGCTTTCCCATCAGCGCTGCGGTGATAAACTCCCCCAATCACCCCTGAGAGGTGATTGTCGCCACGGTCAGCTCGACGCTCAAGTTCGAGAGCCGCGACGCAGGGAGGCAAGATGCAACATTCGCTGATTCCAAAGCGCAAACTGGGCATTCTCGACCCGCTCGAAGTCAGCGACGACGCGCCCTACGAATTCTATCATCTGGTTCGCGGCGTGATGCTGGTGAGCGCCGATCTCGGCCTCGAAGCGTTCTCAGTCGCGGATGTGGAACGCGTCTTCGCCAAGGCGAGCCGCGTCACGGACGCCCTGATGGCCCGCGGCATCGACCTGATCATGCAGTCCGGCGTGCCGTTGCCGATTCTGGTCGGCCTCGACGCGCACGACCAGCTCGTGGAACAATTGGCCCGGCAGACCGGCAAGCCGACCACCACGTCGATGCTTGGCGTCATCCGCGCCTGCCGGCACATGGGAATCACGAACGTCGCGCTCGCCAACAAGTGGCGGCCTGACATGAACAAAACGCTGGCCGACTTCTTCGCCCGCGATGGGATCAGGGTCGCAGGCGTTGCGTCCGAGATCATGGGCCCCGAGCGGTTCCAGAAAATGGGCATCGCGCCGAGCCTGAACCTGGCGCACGAACTCGCCCGGCAGGCGCTGCGGCAATTCCCGGACGCCGACGGTCTCTACATCGGCGGCGGGGCGTGGATGACCACGCCTCTCATCGCCGATCTGGAGCGCGAGTTCGGCAAGCCGGTCGTCACCAACCGCAATGCGCTGATCTGGGACACGCTGCACCTCGTCGACTACTGGACGCCGATACCCGGATACGGCCGTCTGCTCGAGGGCGACTGACGCGAACGAACCAACAAAAATACAGGGGAGGACACAATGAAGCGGTTCTTCGGCGCATGCCTGCTCGGACTCTCGGTCCTGTGCGGCGCATCCGCGGTTTCGGCGGAAACGATCGCCGAGTTCTACAAGGGCAAGGTCGTGCGCATCGTGGTCGGCACGTCGGCTGGCGGCGGCTACGATCTCTATGCACGCGTGGTGGCGCGGCACCTCAACCGCCTGCTGCCCGGCGCGCCGACCATTATCGTAGAGAATCTGCCGGGCGCGGGCGGGCTCAAGGCCGCCAACGACATCTACAATGTCCGGCCGCAGGACGGCACGGTCATCCTCGCCCCGCAGGCCGACACGCTGTTTGCCCAGATCGCCGGCGATCCGGGGGCGCAGTTCGACTCGTCGAAATTTCACTGGCTGGGCAGTCTCAATCAGGAGGCGGGAATCGCTTTCACCTGGCACACCAGCAAGGTGAAGACCTTCGACGACCTGTTGAAGACAGAAGCGATCTTCGGCTCGTCCGGCCCCAACGTCACCGGGCAGCTGTCGTCGGTGCTGATGAACATGTTTGGCGCGAAAATTCGGCAGGTGGCGGGCTACGAATCCGTGCCCCGCATGTATCCGGCGGTCGAGGCCGGCGAAATCGAAGGCATGACGACGCTATGGAGTTCGCTCGCCGTCACCGTGCCGCAATGGCTGAAGGAGAACCGCATCAACAAGATCGTCCAGTTCGCCCTGACGCGCCAGTCCGACCTGCCGAACACGCCGCTCATCATGGACCTTCTCACCGAGCGCTATCTGACTCCAGGCTATTCGCCCGCAGAGGCGCGCACCATCATGCAGTTCCTGATGGCCCAGCAGGCGATGGCGCGGCCGTTCGGCGTCGGGCCTGGCGTTCCGGCGGATCGTGTCGAGGCGCTGCGGGCGGCCTTCGCGACGCTCGTGAAAGACGGCGAATTCCGCGCTGACGCCGAGAAAGCCAAGCGCGACATCGACTTCATGGACGGACCAGCCGTGCAGACGCTCGTGCAGGAAGCCTCCCGCACGCCGAAAGAAACGCTGCGCAAAATCGCCATCGTGTCGAGCCCGCCGGCGAAATAGCGGAAGCTCCGCGCTCGTCACTCCGCCCTTGCGGCACCGTACGCCGGACGTCTATCGCTGCTCCGACGCAGATGGAGCGCGCAGCACGCATGAAACCCCAGATCATCGAGATGCGCGTCGTCCACAAGCGCTGGACGACGCTGGGCGTCGCCACGATCCGCACCGCGTCCGGCGCGATCATCGATCGCGAGATCGAGGATCATGGCCGCGCCGTCGCGGTTCTGCCCTACGATCGGATGCGACGCACCGCCATGCTGGTCCGGCAATTGCGCGCCCCGATGCTGAAGGCGGCCGATCTGCCGCAAAGCCTCGAAGCCCCGGCGGGCATTCTGGACGAGATCGACCCAGCCGATTGCGCCCGGCGCGAGGCGCTGGAGGAATGCGGCCTGCGCCTGCGCAATCTCGAATTCCTCGCGGACCTCTGGCCGATGCCCGGCCTCTCCACCGAGCGCATCGCGCTCTATCTCGCCCCCTATGGCGAACAGGATCGCATCGCGGTGGGCGGCGGGCTCGAACACGAGCAGGAGGAGATCGAGGTCGTCGAAATGTCCCTGCCCGAACTCGGCGCCATGTGCGACGACGGACGCCTCATCGACATGAAAACCTATCTGTTGCTGCAGGCGTTGCGCCTGCGCCAGCCGGGCCTGTTCGCGGCCCGTTAGGCGGATTTCGCGTCATTTCGGGATTCACGTCCTGACATGTTGCCGATTCGGGGCGATTTCACCGTCTGGACGCTGGCCCTCGCCTTGCAGCCCGGCACCCGTCGATGGTCCGGAAATCGTTCCGCGCCAGAACGGGACAGGCAAATGCGCGCACTCAACTGGCGATGGCCCAGCGTCGACGACATGCTCGCGCCGCGCGCCAACAATCTGACGGCCCTGCGGCTGGCGGCGGCCGTCTGCGTCGTCGTCTCGCACTGCGCGCTCCTGAAGATCGGCGTGCAGGAAGCCGAACCGCTGGCGGGCGTGATGATCTTCACGCTCGGCGAACATGCGCTGCACGCGTTTTTCTACATTTCCGGCCTGACGATCGCCGCAAGCCTCGTGCGCGCCGATTCGTATTTCGAGTTCGCGGTGGCGCGCGCTCTGCGCATCTGGCCGGCCCTGATGGTCGTGACGATCGTGCTCGCGGTCGTGGCCGGGCCTCTGTTGGGCCGCCTCGCTCCGGCCGAGTACTTCGCCGATCCGGGCTGGAAAACCTACATCGCCAGCGGCCTGCTGCTGTCGTCGTCGGGACTCAGCCTGCCGGGCCTCTTCGTCGACAATCCGCATCTGCCGATCGCGGACGGTTCGCCATGGACGTTGAAATACGAGGTGATCTGCTGCGCGGCGATCACATTGGGTGCGCTCGCCATCAGCGGCCGCGCTGCGCTGCGCTCGAGCACCTGGGTGATGGCGGCGACGCTGGCCTCGGCATTCTACATGGTGGTGCTTCCGCCGGGCGCGCGCGAGACGCATCTCGATCATGTCATGCGCATGTGGTTCGCGTTCGGTCTCGGCGTGATCACCTGGCAGTTCGCGGCGAAACTGCGGCCCTCGTTGCTGATTCTCGCGGGCATTGGAATCGATCTATATCTCAGCCTCGGCACGGCGCTGGAGCGGCCACTCTCGATCGTATTCGTGGGCGCGCTCGTGCTCGTCCTCGCCGCGATGCCTGCGGGCGCGATGCGGGTCTGGACCAATCGCACCGATCTCTCTTACGGCCTCTACATCACCGCGTGGCCGGTGACGCAGGCGCTCGTCGAACGCTGGCCCGACATGCCCCTATGGGCCGTGACTCTGGCGACTCTGGCGATCGCCACGGCGCTCGCCTACCTGTCGTGGACCTTGGTCGAAAAGCCCGCGATGGCGATGAAGCCCTTCGTGGTGCGCCTCGCGCGTCTGCTGCATCTCGCGCCGCGCCATGTCGCCCTTCCGCGACCGATGCAACATTCCTTCTCCACATGACCGGGAGCCGAAACATGCCGACAACGCTTGCGCCCGAAACTGCATTTCCGCTGCATCACATGCAGGCCGTGCGCGAACTGGCGCAAACGCCCGGCGTGCAGCAGAGCCCCGACGCCGCGCTCGTGCAGGTCGGCATGTGGGTCCGCAATTATCTGATGAGCGCGCATCCAGATCTCGGTCGCAGCGGCGATGTGTGTCCTTTCACCGCGCAGGCGGCGCGCCTCGACACGATCCGTCTCGGCGCCAGCGATCTCGGCGCCGGGCAGGACGTCGAGATCGAAAAAACGATCCGCGACTGTTTCCGCCAGTTCGAGGCGATTCCGTGCAAACGCACCATGCGGCAGTTTCGCACCGTCATCGTGGGCTTCCCGAATTGCGACAGCGAGGAAGGCCGCGAAACGCTTCGGCGTGTGCATGCGAAACTCAAATTCTTTTCGATCTTCCGCGCCCGCATGCTGGGCCTGTTCCACGGCGAGACCGACGCACCGGGCCTGTGGAACAAGGACTTCCGGCCATTGCGTTCGCCGTTGCCCGTGATGGCGATCCGCCAGCTCGTGGTGCAGGACGCGCCCTTCGTGGTGCGTCATCCATTGCTGCTGCCCACGTATCTTCGCAAGTTTCCATTGGGGGGCGCGCGCCGCCTGTTCGCCGAGGTCGCTGCGCGCGGCTGATTGTCGAGACGCTTCATGCTTGATCGAACCGGAATTGCAACGACGACGACGCAGGCGGCATTCGGCAGGCGCATCGAGATCGTGCGCGACCGCAAGCGCTTCGACGAACTCGAAGGCGCATGGAACGATCTGTTCGAACGCGTCGGCCGCGCCCAGAACGTGTTCCAGACCTACAACTGGCTGTGGCACTGGGCGAACCATTATCTCGACGGATCGCGCCGTCTCGCCATCGTACTCGGCTGGAACGGCGACACGCTCGAAATGATCTGGCCGCTGGTCATCAGCGGGCGCGCGCCGTTCCGGCGTCTGTGCTGGATGGGCGAGCCGGTGAGCCAATATGGCGACGTAATCATCGCCGAGAGCATCGACCATCGCGACTGGCTGCACACCGGATGGAACGCGGTGCGCAAACTCGGCGCGGACGTGGCGCATCTACGCAAGGTGCGCGACGATTCGATCGCCTCGCGCATCCTGTTCGTGTCCGGCGTCGGCGTCGCCTCGCGCGATCAAGCTCCGTTTCTGGCGCTCGCCAGCGCACGCGATTTCGCCGCTTATGAGAAGCGCTATCCGTCGAAGACGCGATCGTCGCGCCGCCGCTATCTGCGCCGACTTCAGGGCGAAGGCGAGGTGACGTTCGCCGCATGTGGCGCGAGCCCGCAAGGCCGCGATCTCGCCCGCACCGCGATCCGTCACAAGAAGGATTGGGTGCGCAATCATGGCGTCATCGCGCCGGCTCTCATGGACCCGCGCTTTGAAAATTTCTTCGCCGATGTGGCGGACGGCCAAACCCATCCGGTGCCGATGCGCGTCGCGGCTGTCGAATGCAACGGAACGCCGGTTGGAATCGAACTGTCGTTTGCGTGCGGCGACCGTCTGTTCGGCCACGTGATCTCGCACCATCCCGATTTCGAGAAGAAGGGCGCCGGATCGGTGCTGGCCGAATACGCCGTGAAGGCCGCGCATGAGGGCGGTTACGCAATCTACGATCTTCTCGCGCCTGCCGACCCCTACAAATCCGAATGGGCCGATGGCCACATGGGCGTGCGCGACTGGGCCGCGCCGCTATCGCTCGCAGGAATCCTCTACACGCGCCTGTGGCTGTGCGGCCTGCGTCCGCGCGTCAAGCACGCGCTCGATAACGCGCCCAAAGGCCTCGGCAAAATCGGCGCGCTCCTGCTGGGCGGGACGCGGCTGCGGCCCGCGAGCCGCGACGCCTGCTCTCAGAACGCGTAAGCGAACTTCACCCGGAAGATCGCGCGCTCGAACGCGTCGAGATCGAGCGCCAGCCCCGGCGTTGCGGCGGACTTGCCGGCGATCTGCGGCAGCAGCACCGCGTTCAGCGACATCTTGTCGTTGATCTTCCAGAACACCGTCGGACCGAGGAAGAAGGCGCGACCCTGCTCGCTCCTGAAGAAATAATCGCCGTAGCTTGCAAGATATTTCGCTTCCGCGCCGATCATGAAAGTCGGAGTGATCGCGTAGGTGAGCGCCGTCGAGACATTGAGGCTGGAGGATCGCGCCGTCTGGCTCAGATCGCCGACGACCTGCTGCACGCCGGGCGCCCAGTTCAGGTTGAAGCCCCAGAACAATTTTTCGGGCACGATCGGCGCATCGACCAGCAGCTTGAATTCCGCCGAGAAAGACTCCGCGTGAATGCCGCTGCCGCCGTCGATGCGGCCCCAGCGCGGCTCGACCGCAGCCGTCAAGGCGAATGGATTGGTGACGCTGCGCTCCACGAGCTTGTACTTGAACTCTGTCGATATGCCGTCGAACTGATACATCGTGCGGTCAATCGGCTGCACCGTCACGTTGCGCATGTCGTGATAGGCGCCGAACAACGAAACGCCGGCCCAGAAACGGTCGGTAAACGTGCGGCCGAATTCGAGCTTGTTGGTGATGACGCCGTAGCGACCGTCGCGCTTGCCGAAGCGCCCGTCGTTCTCGAGCGCGATGCCCATGTCGCCCGCCTTGCCGACATCGCTGGTGGACGTGAAGCCGAAAATGTCGTCGCCCGGCACGTCGGCGACCTCCGGTTCAGGAGCTACCTTGACCGGACGGCCCTTGAGGTCAGCCGCCAGCGCTGACGACGCGAACGCCGCGCCCATGAGAACTGCCGACAACACGGAAAGGGATTGGATCTTCGAAGTCATCACGCCCGCCCACTTGAATGTAATGTTATAACGTTCTTACATTCGGATATGCCTGTCAAGGCATTTTGAATCATGGGCGAGGCCGTTTGTCGATTCACGCCCAAGTCAACATCGGCCAGCCCACCTGAACAGCAGGCGACAGAGATCGCCCAATGCTGAGGTTAACTTCTTGTATGATCTTTCTGCAAATTCGTATGAATCTCATACCCTGTCAAGATCGGCCCCAACATCTCGAGCGTCATTGAATTGTCACGATCGCAACGGCATAGGCGAACCGCCGAATGCCTTGGTCCAGCGGTGGTCCGGGCGCATACGGACTTGAGATTCCAGTTTGATTCGTTGTGCCGAGGCGCGCCATGTCGCAACCGCCAGTCGAGACCCGAGCCGCCGCGCAACCCGATCCCGAGGTCAGGGACGCGGACAATTCACTCCTGATCGACGACGGCGACACGCTCGTCGAACCGGACGTTCCCGACACCGAACCGTCCGAGTTCGACGATTTCACGCCCGGCATGGCCGCCAAGGGCCCGAAGTCGAAGAAGCGCCCCTCCGCCATCAGCGGCCGCAAGTTCAAGAGGCGCGAACTCGTGCGCATCGAGGATCTGCGCCCGAGCCTCGCCGAACGCATTCGCGCCGACTATCCCGACCTGCCGCTCAACGCCAAGATCAGCCGCAACGAGCTCGCCCGTTATCGGATGATCTATGTCGAGGAATTGCTGCAGACCGAGCACGGCGAATTCACCGAACTCGACCGGCAGGTCGTCGAGAGCATTGCCCGGCAGGACACCATCGCCGAAAACAGCGAGGACGAATTTCAGGAACATCGCACGCTCGGCGAGAAGCTATCCGATCATCTGGCGAGCTTCGGCGGCTCGTGGTCGTTCCTCATCAGCTTCGGGCTGGTGCTGGTCGTCTGGATGGGGATCAACATCGTTCAGGGCGAGGCGAAGGCGTTCGATCCCTACCCGTTCATCCTGCTCAATCTCGTTCTGTCCTGTATCGCGGCCATTCAGGCGCCGATCATCATGATGAGCCAGAAACGCCAGGAGGCGAAGGACCGGCTGCGCGCCTTCAACGATTACCGGGTGAACCTGAAAGCCGAACTCGAAATCCAGCATCTGCACGAGAAGATGGATTATCTGATTTCGAAGCAATGGCAGCGGCTCGCCGAAATCCAGCAGATGCAGCTCGAGATCATGCAGGAAGAACGCATGCGGCCGAAAGCCCAGAAGCCGAGGTCCACGCCGCCCACAGAGGGACTCGACGATTAGCGATTCCTTGCGCCGCCCGCGGGCGGCCGCTAGACCTGTTCGACCTTTACTCGCTCGCGGCGGGGCAGTTTGACTTCCTTTCTCGACGATGCGGCGCTCGTGGCGGCGATGACGCGAGCGGCGGTGGAAGCCGGCGATCTGGCGCTGGCCTATTTCCGCTCGGGCGCGACGACCAGCGCGGCGATTGAATCCAAACACGGCGGATCGCCGGTCACCGAGGCCGATTACGCCGTCGATCATTTCCTGCGGCCGCGTCTCGAATGTCTCGTGGCGGGGTCCGGCTGGCTCTCGGAAGAGACGGTCGACACCGACGAGCGGCTCGGCCGGGATCTGGTGTTCGTGGTCGATCCGATCGACGGCACGCGCGCCTTCATCAAGGGCGATCCGCGCTGGGCGATCTCGATCGCGCTGGTTCAGGCGTCGCGGCCGCGCGTCGCCGTGCTGCATCTGCCAGCATTGGGCGAAACCTATGCGGCCATCGCCGGGGCAGGCGCGCGGCTCAATGAAGCGCCCATTGCGGTATCGCCGCAGACCACTCTGACGGGCGGCCGCATCGCCGGCCCGCCCAAGCATCTCGAAGCGTTGCGGAATGCGGGGCTCGACTTCCAGCCTGCGCCGCGTGTGCCGTCGCTCGCCTACCGGCTGGCTTTGGTGGCAGACGGACGGCTTGAAGCGGGGCTCGCCTCGACCAATTCCTGCGACTGGGATATAGCGGCCGCCGATCTGCTCCTGCAGGAGGCTGGCGGCGTCCTGACGGGGCTCGACGGCGCGGCGCCTCGCTACAATGCGGCGGTTCCGCGTCACCCGGCGCTAACCGCCGCGCCCCGGCGGCTCAACGCCGGCCTCATCGAGGTCTTGTTGCAGAGCAGCAATGATGCGAAACCCCAGAGCCCGGCCTGATTTGCGCTTTTACGGTCAAGCTGGCAGACTCTCTCCCGAATTGGCAGGACCATGAGCGATCATCACAAGCACCCGATCAAGTCCAAGCAATTGCTGCATCTCGTGTTCGGCGGCGAACTCGAGCGTCTGGACTCGGCCGATTTCCGCGATCCGACGAAGCTCGACATCGTCGGCGTCTTCCCGAACTACGCCTCCGCGCACGCGGCCTGGCAGTCCAAGGCGCAGGCGACGGTCGACAACGCCCTGATGCGCTACTTCATCGTCCACCTGCATCGGTTCATGGACCCGGCGTAGGTCAAAGGTCCGTCGCGATTTCAAGATAGAACGGCCGGCATGCTCAGGAAGATCGGCAGATCCCGCTTCGTGCGGAGCATGCTCGCCCGGCTGGCGACGGGATACCTGCGTCTGGTGCGCGCTACCTCGCGCTTCGTCACCGAGCCGGCCGATCTGGAAGCCCGGATCGGCCCGGAACTGCCCGTTATCGCAGCCATGTGGCACGGGCAGCACCTGATGATCCACTACGCCTGGCCAAAGGGCGCACGCGTGTCGGCGCTGATTTCCCGCCATGGCGACGGCGAGATCAACGCCATGGCGCTGGAACGGCTCGGCGTCACCCCGATCCGGGGTTCGGGCGGCTCGCCCGAGAAGATGCGCAAACGCGGCGGCGCGCTGGCGCTGCGCGAAATGTTGCGCGCGCTGGCGGGCGGCTCCACCATGGTGCTCACCGCCGACATTCCGAAAGTCTCGCGCGTCGCCGGCCCCGGCATCGTGGCGCTGGCGCAGCGCTCCGGCCGGCCGATCTACCCGGTCGCGGTCGTCACCAGCCGCCGCATCGACCTCAATTCGTGGGATCACGCCAGCATCGGCCTGCCGTTCAGCCGCGGCGCCATCGTGGTCGGCGATCCGATCCGGGTCGGCCCGGAGGCCTCGCCCGCAGACCTGGAGGCCGCCCGTCTGGCGGTCGAAACCGGTTTGAACGAGGTCCATCGCCGCGCCTTCGGTCTCGTCGGCTCGCACGACCCCGGCGCGATTGCGCATCCCCCCAAACCGTCCGCCCTGCCGGCCTCCGGGAGCGCCCGCACATGATGCGGGAGCCATGGCTGAAGGCCTACCGGCTCGCCACCTCGGCGCTTGGCCCGGTCGCCCCGGCCCTGCTCGCCGTGCGGCGGCGGCGCGGCAAGGAAGATCCAAAACGCCTCGCCGAACGCATGGGGATTTCGAGCCTGCCGCGTGGCGACAAGCCGGTCGCATGGCTGCATGGCGCGAGCGTCGGCGAGGGGCTGGCGCTGATGCCGCTTGTCGAACGTCTCAGCGCGCGTGGCTTTCAGGTGCTTCTGACCACCGGCACGGTGACGTCGGCCGCCGTCGTGGCCGCGCGCCTGCCGGCCGGCGCGGTGCATCAATACGTGCCGCTCGACGTGCCGAAATTCTTCGCCCGCTTTCTGGACTATTGGCGGCCCGGCATCGCGCTTGTCGCCGAATCCGAACTCTGGCCGAACATGCTGCACGAGACCCATGAACGGCGGATTCCGCTGGTGCTGGTGAACGCCCGCCTGTCGGAACGCTCGTTCCGGCGCTGGCAGAAGTTTCCGCGCGTCATCGGCGCGCTCCTCGCCCGGATCGATCTGGTTCTGGCCCAGTCGCAGGAAGACGCCGGACGGCTCTCCCATCTCGGCGCATCGCGCGTGCAGGTCGCCGGCAATCTGAAATACGACGTCGCCGCGCCGCCGGTGGACCCGTCGCAACTCGCCGCCATTGTCGCCAGCATCGGCTCGCGCCCGGTCTGGGTCGCGGCCTCGACGCACGCGGGCGAGGAGGCCATCGCGATCGAGGCGCACCTGCGGCTCCAGTCTCACCATCGGGCGCTGACCATCATCGCCCCGCGCCACCCCGAGCGCGGCGCGGAAATCGCCGACCTCGCCGCCCGCATGGGGGCGAGCTGGGCGCTGCGCTCGGCCGGCGCGCCCCTTGACCGGGAGTCGTCGCTCTACGTGGCCGACACCGTCGGTGAGATGGGCCTGTTGTACCGGCTCGCGGGCGCGGTGTTTCTCGGCAAGTCGTTGACGTCCGGGGGCGGACAGAATCCGATCGAACCGGCGAAACTCGGCTGCGCCATCCTGCACGGCCCGCGCGTCGAGAATTTCAGCGACGTCTATCGCGAACTCGATCAGGCGCAGGGGGCGATCGAGGTCGGCGACGCCGATACGCTCGGCCGCGCGCTCGGTCTGCTGTTCTCGGATGCGCCGCGCATGCGCAAGCTAGCCCGCACCGCCGCCGACGTTGTCGAGCGTTTCGGCGGCGCGACCGACGCGATCATGTGCGCGCTCGAACCCTATTTCATGCAGATGCGGGTGGAGCGGCGCTGATGCGCGCCCCGGCCTTCTGGCAGGAAGACCCACCGGGCCTGTTGGGGCGACTGCTGCGGCCTCTGGGCGAGATTGTGAGCGCCGTCACGGCCGCCCGCATGCGCCGCGCGGGATTTCGCGCCGCGGTTCCGGTGATCTGCGTCGGCAATTTCGTGCTCGGCGGCGCGGGCAAAACCCCCACCGCCATCGCCATCGCGCGCCTGCTGCGACACAGGGGCGAAACGCCTGTGTTCCTGACGCGCGGATACGGCGGCTCGTTATCGTCGCGCCATCCGGTCAGGGTCGACGGCCAATTGGCCCGCGAGGTCGGCGACGAGGCGCTGCTGCTGGCCGCAATCGCGCCCGTGATCGTCTGCCGGGACCGCGCAGCCGGCGCACGGGCGGCCATAGCGGCTGGCGCCAGCGTCATCGTCATGGACGACGGCCTGCAAAACCCCTCGCTGGCGAAAGACCTGACGCTCGCCGTCGTCGATGGCGCGGCTGGCGTCGGCAACGGATTGACCATGCCGGCCGGTCCACTGCGGGCGTCTCTCGCGGCGCAAATACCCCATATTCAGGCGATTCTCGTAATCGGCCCCGGCGCAGCAGGCGACGAGATCGCCGAAGCCGGCGCGGCGGCCGGCAAGCCTGTCCTGCGCGGCCGGCTCGCGCCCGATCCGGCGGCGGTCGCCCTCCTGAACGATCGCGCCGTACTGGCGTTCGCCGGCATCGGCCGGCCGGGAAAATTCTTCGACACGCTACGGGAGACCGGCGCGCAGATCGTCGCCACGCGGGAATTTCCCGACCATCACGACTTCAGCAAGGCCGAGATCGCCGCTCTGCAACGCGATGCTGCAGCCGCGAAAGCTGTTCTGGTGACGACGGAAAAAGATCGGGTGCGCTTGCCGGCCGATCTCGACATTCTGACGCTTCCGGTAACGCTGGACGTCGCGGACGATGCGCTGTCGATCTGGCTCGATGCGGAACTGGCGCGCGTCAGACGTGCGCGGTGACGCCGAGGCGGATCAGCTTCGCCTGCGGGGTTGCATAGGCTTCCTGCCGGTCGACGTCCCAGTAGCGTAATTCCTCGAGCGGAATCGGCTCGGCCGTCACCGCGCAACGCACAAAAGAACCCGGCCGCACGACGCGAAAGTCGCCGTCCAGATATTGCACCTGCGCCTCGACGGCGTTGATCGGGCTGCGTTCGAAACGGTTCATCGACGGCGGTTCCGGGCTGATACGCCCGCTTCTTAGCGCAGAAGCGGGCGATTTTCCATTCTTTCGCGTCAGGCCTTTTCGGGCTCGAACGTCATCGCGACGCCGTTCATGCAATAGCGCAATCCGGTCGGCGCTGGGCCATCCTCGAACACATGGCCGAGATGCCCGCCGCACTTGCTGCAATGGATCTCGGTGCGCGTCATGAAGAATTTCGTGTCGCGGCTTTCGCCCACCGCGCCCTCGAGCGGCTTGAAGAAACTCGGCCAGCCCGTGCCGCTCTCGAACTTCGTATCGGCGGGAAACAGCGCCTGTCCGCAGCCGGCGCAATGGAACGTGCCCGACCGCTTCTCACGGTTCAGCGGGCTGGTGCCGGCGCGCTCGGTGCCGTGTTCACGCAGCACATGGAAAGCGGCCGGATCGAGCTGCGCCTTCCATTCCGCATCGGACTTCTGCACCGGATAGGTCTCGTCGGGCTTGTCTTCGCCGCCGCCGACGAGATTGTTCAGAAAGCCGCCAAGTCCCGCCATTGCAATCCTCCTCGAAGGGTGTGCCGGCAACCTACTCCGGCCGCTCCTATGTGGGAAGCGCGCGTGTGCGGCGCAGCATCCCTGTCGCGATCGTGAACGCCCGTGAGACTCAGGCGGCGGCGCGGGCCAGTGGAGCCTGCTGGGGTGCGGGATTGCGCAACAACAACATGGTCAACAGCAGCATGAGCGCCAGCGCAGCAGGCGCGAACGCCCAGTCGTTGTCCTCGATCGACAGGCTGGTGGCGGCGGCCCAGGCGATGTTCAACGCCATCTCGACCACCGGCAGCAGCGGCGATCCCTTGTAGCGGTGGTTGAACGCCTTGTGGCCCTGTGACCGGCGCATCGTCAGGCCGAGCAGCGTCGCCGATCCAGCGGCCGCAAGGCTCCCGGCCAACGCCCATCCGGCCGCCGCCAGATCCTGCGTGGCGACAAACACAAGCGGTCCCAGCGTTATGGCTCCCACCGGGATGATCGCCGCCAGCAATTTGGCGGCGAACACTTGCCCTGATCGCACCGGCGCCGTCGCCAGAAGTTCTGGCGAATCCTCGCCCGCGATGGTGAGCCACACGAGCCCGCCGGCGATCTGGCCTGCGATGATGACTGTCAGCGGCGCGAGGCCCGCAACCCCGATCGTCTCCGCCAGATTGCGGCGGAAAAACACCGCCAGCAGCGGCAGGAGGTAGAGGATCTGGAACAGCGTCTGAGAAATCAGCCATGGATCGCGCAGCAGCAGCAGCCATTCCTTCAGAAACAGCACGTTGCGCAACCCGCTGCGGAACGCCCGGCGCGGCCGACGTTCGCGGCGGGGCCTGCGGGCGAAATTCGCGCCCGCCACCGCCGCCGCATTCGCCGCGAAGCGTTCGGTGAATATCCACAGCGCCGCGCCGAATACGGCCGCCGAGAGGGCCGCGAAGCCCAGCGCCGGCAGAGCTTCGCCCAGCAGGGCGCGCGCCGGCCACGACACCAAATCGGCTGGC
>CANJEY010000016.1 GCA_947472615.1 Beijerinckiaceae bacterium | reverse complement strand
TGCCGAACACCGCGAGGCCGAGCAATTCGGGCGAACCGATGAACAGGATCAGCGGACGCACCAGCGGCAGGGCCACAGCCATGAGGACCGCGCCGAACAGACCGCCGATGAGCGCCGACATGTAGGCGGCGCCGAGCGCTCGAGCGCCCTCGCCGCGTTTCGTCATCGGATACCCGTCGAGCGCCGTCGCCGCCGAGGCCGCGTGGCCCGGAGCGCCGAGCACGATCGCTGAAATCGGATCGCCGTGCGTGGTGGTTGCAGCGAGGCCGAGCAGCAGCGCCATCGCGGCCGCCGGGTCCATGCTGTAGGTGAAGGGGAGCAATAGCGCGGTGCCGGCGACGCCGCCGATGCCGGGCAGAATGCCGAGCGAGAGTCCGCAGAGCACGCCTGTCCACAAGAGCAGGAGCCTGTGTGGCTCCAGCAGGATGGCTAGTCCGCCGTAAATTGCGTTGAACCAGTCCGCTTGCATATCGATTTACCTTCCGATTTCTCAAATCTGAAACCGCGCGGACGCGCGTCCGGCTGTCTCAAAGGCTGTCTGGCCTTGCTTTTGTTGAGACGCTCCCGTCGAGGGGAAACGACTGTCGGGTCGTAGGGGAAAGGTGGGGATCTCGGCCTGTCGGGCGGGAGATAGACTCCGGCCGTCAAAGGCGTCGCGTGCGCAACTTGGAGATCGCCTGGACGAACGTCCTCAGATGAGGCGTGGAGGGCCGCGCGGGTCGAAATGATACGACCAGTGAGCGGCGCGGTCGTTCTCGTCGACGAACGACAATTCAGCTATCAAGCGCGCATTGTTGCGCGTCACCACCATCGGAACGGTGGGAATTTTTACGTCCGGAGTCGGATCGTCGTTATCGGCGTCGAGCGAAACGCTGTAGGCGCCGGAGGGCGCAAGACGGTCGGATTCGCCGTAGTGTTCGAAATCGAAAGCAAGCAAAGAGGCGAGCAGCACCAGCACATAGCTGATACGCGACCACGCTCCTCCCTGCTGCCAGTCCCGACCCATTTCGTCCCAACTCATCCGGTCTACGCGACTCTGATCGAGTCCACGGAATTCAAATTGGCGATGGAAATCCGGCTGATTGCCACGAGCGCCCCCTGACGCGGAGTGTTACCACATCCACAGCACGGGAAAACCAGTATTATCGACCGGGCAGACGGCGAATTCGCGTCCCTTCCACCGGATCGCTGGCCCCTTTGTCCGACCTGCCGGACGCGCTGGCTGCAATCTCTCTTGGGCGGATTTAAGCATAAACTTTCGCACTATGAAAGCCTGAGAAAGCAACAATCAAGCGTGCTGAATAGTGAAGCTTGATCGACGGGCATGGTGCGCTGCAATGATGAGCGCCGCCACAAATTGCGGCAATAGGCGCGCGCGCGACCGCCGCCGCGATCCATCCGCGCGACGCAATGGCTGCTTGCGACGGCTGCGGGCTTTCCCGTAAACAGGACGCGATGACTGGCGTAGACCGCGATCGGCTGGTTCATCCCAGCCAGAGTGAGACGCGCCCCGAATGATGAGAACCCGCAAGTTGCCCCCGGTCCTGAGCGTCTGGGCCAACCGCAACTTTGCGATCTTCATGGCGGGCTGCATCCCCAATTACATTACGTTCTGGATGCAGAAGGTCGGGATCGGCTGGCTGGCGTGGGAGCTGACCCATTCGCCGTTCTGGCTCGGCGTTGTGACGGCGGTGGATCTGATGCCTTTGCTGGTGCTGGCTCCGTTTGCGGGCGCGCTGGCCGATCGCTGGGAAGCCCTGAAGCAGTTTCGCGTCACCCAGATCTGCGTGCTGCTGCATGGCGTCGCGCTGCCGGTGCTGTATTTCACCGGCCTGATGCGGATCGAGGTGCTGATCGCGCTGTCTGTCTATTCTGGCATCATTTACCCCTTCAATTCGACGGCGCGGCTGGCGATCCTGCCGCGGCTTCTGCCGCGCGCCGAGTTCGCGACCGGCATCGGGCTCGATTCGGCTTTCTTTCATGGCTCGCGATTCATCGGTCCGGCGATCGCAGCGGTGATCATTCCGGTCTTCGGGGTCGGGGCGACGTTTCTGGTGAACGCCATCGGCAGCGCCAACATGCTGACGGCGTTGTGGTTCGTGGAGCTTCGTCCGTCCGAGGGAGAACCCCGCAAGGCGAAGAACATTTTCGCCGACGTGGGCGAGGCGTTCTCCTACATCCGCAATCAGGGCGGCATCGCGACGATCTTCATGATGCTGACGGTGGCGTCGGCCTTCACGCGTCCAATTCAGGACATGATGCCCGCCTTGGCGGGCGACGTCTTCCACTCGGGCGCAGTCGGGCTCGCATGGCTCACGTCGAGTCTCGGGATCGGGGCGATGATCTCGGCCGCCTGGATCGCCTCCCGCGGCCGCATCTCGGGGCTCACGATGGTTATCATCTCGGGCGCGTTCAACGTCTCGATCGGCGTCGCCGGACTGGTGGCGACCGACCAATTGTGGATCGGGATCGTCTGCGCCGTTCTGACCGGCTTCTCGCTCAACACCATGTCGACCAGCGTGCAGACTCTGGTGCAGTCGTCGGTCAGCGACGACATGCGCGGCCGGGTGATGAGCCTCTACATCATGATCTTCCGCGGCGCGCCGGCGTTCGGCTCGCTGCTGATCGGGATCGCGTCGTCGCATTTCGGGCTGCGCATCACGTTCGCGGTCGCGGCCTGTATGAGCCTGATCACCGGCCTCATCGCGTTCCCGCGTCGCAGGCGGCTTGCGGCCGAGTTGGAAAAGGACGCCCATGTGCGCTGACGCTTGTACTTTGGGCTGAAACGGCGATTAATCCGGCCCAAAGCCGCTCACGGATTCAAGATGGCCCAGCATCCCGCCCTGCCTTTCCTGCGCTCGTCCGAAAAGGGCAAGGTCGTGTCGGCCCTCGAGGCGGTGAGATTGATCCGGCCGGGCGATACGGTCGCGACCGGCGGTTTCGTGGGCATCGGTTTCGCCGAGGATATAGCGATCGCGATCGAACAGGCCTTCCTGTCGACGCCAGACGGAGCTGGCTTCGAGTCGAGCCGCCCTTCAGACCTGACGCTGGTCTATGCGGCCGGGCAGGGCGACGGCAAGGATCGCGGCCTCAATCATCTGGCGCACGAAGGCCTGCTGAAGCGCGTCATCGGCGGGCACTGGGGCCTTGTGCCGAAACTGCAGGCATTGGCGATCGATGGAAAGATCGAGGCCTACAACCTGCCGCAGGGCGTCATCTCCCACCTGTTCCGTGACATCGCCGCGCATCGGCCGGCGCATCTGACGAAGGTCGGGCTCGGCACTTTCGTCGATCCGCGCAATGGCGGCGGCAAGATCAATGCGCGCACCGCGGAAGACCTCGTGCAGCTGATCGAGATCGGCGGGCAGGATTGTCTTCTCTACAAGACATTTCCGATCCATGTCGGGATCATTCGCGGCACCACGGGCGACCCCGACGGCAACATCACCATGGAGAAAGAGGCGCTGACGCTGGAAGTGCTGTCCATCGCCATGGCGGTGCGCAATTCAGGCGGCATCGTCATCGCGCAGGTGGAGCGCGTGGCGGAAGCCGGCAGCCTCAATCCGCGACAGGTGAAAGTGCCCGGCGTGCTGGTCGATTGCGTGGTGGTCGCACCGCCCGAAAACCACTGGCAGACATTCGCCGCGCCATACAATCCGGCGTTTTCCAGCGAGATCCGCGTGCGAATCGGCTCGCTGCCGCCGTTGCCGATGAGCGAGCGCAAGATCATCGCACGCCGCGCAGCCTTCGAACTCGCTCCGAACAGCGTCGTCAATCTCGGTATTGGCATGCCGGAGGGCATCGGCGACGTCGCCAATGAAGAAAAAGTGCTCGACCTGATCACCCTGACGGCGGAGCCAGGCGTCATCGGCGGCATACCGGCTTCCGGACTCAATTTCGGCGCGGCGACCAACACGCAGGCGGTGATCGACCAGCCCTACCAATTCGATTTCTACGACGGCGGCGGTCTCGATCTTGCGTTTCTGGGGCTGGCGCAGGCGGACCGATTCGGCAATCTCAACGTCAGCCGGTTCGGCCGCAGGCTCGCGGGCGCAGGCGGCTTCATCAACATCAGCCAGAACGCCAAGAAGGTCGTGTTCGTCGGCACATTCACGGCGGGCGGACTCGAGATCGCGGTGAGCGATGGCCAACTTCAGGTCGTCAAGGAAGGCGAGTCGCGCAAGTTCATCGATCACGTTGAACAGGTCACGTTCAGCGGCTCCTATGCGCAGCAGCGGGAACAGCCGGTGCTGTTCGTCACCGAACGCTGCGTGTTCCGCCTTGCGGCGGACGGGCTGGAATTGATCGAAGTCGCACCGGGGATCGACGTCGAGCGCGACATTCTGCGCCACATGGATTTTGCGCCTATCGTGCGCGGCGCGCCTGCCGCGATGGACGCGCGCATCTTCGGCCTCGACCCAATGGGGCTGCGTGAGGATTTGCTGCGCGTGCCGCTCGACCAGCGGCTGATCTATGACGACAGGCAGAACCTGTTCTTCGTCAATTTCGAACGCATGTCGATCCGCTCGGCCGAGGACATCGAACTGGTCGACCGCAAGGTCCGCGAACGGCTTGCGCCGCTCGGCCATCGCGTCTACGCGATCGTCAACTACGACAATTTCAGCATCGTGCCGGAGCTGCTCGACCGATATTCCGCCATGGTGCGCGGCCTCGTCGACGACTTCTATTCGGGCGTCAGCCGCTATACGACCAACGGATTCCTGCGCGTTCTGCTGGGCGAGGCGCTGGAAAAGCGCGAAGTATCGCCGCACATTTTCGAGAATGCCGATCTCGCCCATAAGGACATCAGCCTGATGCGCGGCGACAACGCCTGACGTCTGCGTGCATACGAAAGAGATGAAAGTCGATTGCGAGCCGCCCCATCCCGAAGGCGTGGCGATTGACGACATGATCTGGAACTCGGCGCAGCCAGGCGGCGACGGTTTCGCGTTTGGGCGAGCGTTTGCCCTGCGGCGTGCGTCTGCTACGGTCCGGCCTTCATTCGGTTCACGAGGTTCCATTGTCCGTCGTCAGTCCTCAGGCATCAGTCCCCTGCAAGATTTGCGGCTCCAGGGCCGCTCTGGCCTTCGGGCTTCCGCACACCAAGAAATCCGGCCATCCGATCCCCGATGCGCCGGACGATTGCTGGTTCTACCAGTGCGAGAGCTGCCAGTTTCTGTTCACCCCGACGCTGGACCAGAAGGGCCACGAGGACATTTACGACGACGAATGCTGGACCAAGCAGGACCCCGAATGGTACGGTCGCGTCGGCGAAAGCCTGCGGCTGGTGGGCATGGCCAATGAGCTGCTCGGCAAGCGGCTCGATGTCGTCGATATTCTGGATTTCGGATGCGGCAGCGGCGGATTCGTCGAACGGGCGCGCAATCAGCTGTCGATGAACGCCTGGGGCACTGACATCAATCCACCGCCGCTGGCGCGCGAATGGTTCCTCACCGATCTGGGCGACCGGAAGTTCGACATCATCACCGCCTGCGAGGTGATCGAGCATCTGCCGGACCCGCGCGGCACGTTCGAGCTGATCCGCAAGCACCTGAAGCCGCGCGGCGTCTTCGCTTTCCAGACCGCCGAATGGCATCCGGCCATCTGCGATCGCGACTGGTGGTATCTGGGCCCCGACAACGGCCACATCAGCCATTACAGCAAGGCCTCGTTCGACCACCTGTACAGCAAGATGGGCGGCAGCCGCCGCCGTCTGTGGCGCGAATATCCCGGCTGTCAGGCCTGGTTGTTCACGGACGGCATCGTGAGCGACATCAGGGCGCGCCTGTTCGGTTGAGCCTCACGCCCCTTCGGGAGACGGGAACGCGGGGCCGACAGCAGCCGGCGGCCGCACCTTGCGCTTGAGGCGCACAGGCGAGGCCGCCTGCGCCTCGTAGAAGTCCAGCATGTCCTTCGGCCCGATGCCACGGCCGGTCTTCTGGCCGAAGAAGTAGACGCCCGCTGCCGCGTCTGCGTTCGGACGGCGCGCCATCAGGGGATCGAGAAAGCGCAGCCAGAAGAACGGCAGGGTCAGCAGGGTGGCGATCTTGTCGCCGAGGCCGAGCGCCCGGAACGTGTAGCGGATCGTCTGCGCCAGCGTGGTTCCCGCGCCCCCGACGGGACCGGTTTCGATTTCCTCGAAGTCGCGGAACAGCCAGCGATGGCCGCTCAGGGTGAAGCGGGTGAAATCATACGCGCCCTCATGCACCTGCTGCAGGAAAGGCGTGTCCGCATAGATGAGCCCGTTCGGCTTCAGCACGCGGTGAATTTCCTCGGCCACCACGTCAGGGTCGAGCACGTGTTCGAGCACGGCCTGAATCCAGACCGCATCGACGCTTTCGGCGCGCAGCGGGATGGCGTGGGCGTCGGCGATGAAACTGGTGTTGGGCGAGGCGTAAACGTCCATGCCGATCACGTGGATCGCGCCGTCGTAGAGCTTCTCGACGCCCGCGCCGATGGCGCCGCCGCCGATGACCAGCAGCCGCGCGCGCGGATCGCGGCCGCGCAGCCGGGTCGCCAGATCCTCCGCGATGCGCGGCGCGACGCGGTTGCGGCCGCCCCAGATCAGCGAACGCATCGTCTTGCCGAAACCGCGTCCTGTGTCGTCGCGCTCGGCCCCGACGCCGCGGCTGTGGAGATAGGACTCCCGGTAAAAGATGCTGGCCTCGAAGTCGATCAGCACCGGTTGGCCGTTGGCATACAGGAAGCGCGAGCCCGACATGGCGCATTCGGTCGCCGCGCAGCGCAGCCGGCCCGGACCTTCGCCGCAGAGCGGGCCACGGCAGCGGGGGCAGCAGAGAGCTTCCGTCAAATTCATGTTCACGCGCCTGTGCCGAATTCCAACATCATCGCGCCCGCGTCGGCCTGAGCCGGCCGGATCGGGGCGAACCTGTCCCGCGGCCGGACAGGCGCGGGACGTCCAGCCTGAAGTCGCAAGAAGCGTGCGTGGCGCGCCCGATTGAAACGGCCGCAATTCGGTTTATGGTCGCGTCGCGCCGCCGCGATTCCGGCAGGCGAAACGATCAAGAGCAATCCAGGGAGGTCGGAATGAAACTCAGCGGCACATTGCGATATGGCGTGGCGTTGGCGACGCTGTCCCTGTTCCTCGTCGGGGGCGGGATCTCGGTGCGGGCGCAGCAGGCCCCGGCCGGCGTCACCGTCGGCGACAGCGATCTCGGCGGCCTCGTGACGAGTTCGGCCGGACCCGAAGCCGGTGTCTGGGTGATCGCCGAAACGACCGATCTGCCGACAAAATTCGTCAAGATCGTGGTCACCGACGATCAGGGCCGCTACGTGCTGCCCGCTCTCCCAAAGGCGAATTACACCGTATGGGTGCGCGGCTACGGCCTCGTCGACTCGCCGAAGGTGCAGACCGCGCCCGGCAAGGTGCTGAACCTCACCGCGACCGTCGCGCCGAGCGCCGCCGCCGCCGCCGAATATTATCCCGGCGCCTACTGGTTCTCGATGCTGAAGATCCCCGAGCAGAGCGAGTTCCCCGGCACAGGCGACAAGGGCAACGGCATTGCGCCCACGATGAAGACCCAGTCGCAATGGCTGAACGCCATCAAGACCAATGGCTGCGTCGGCTGTCATGAACTCGGCGAGAAGTCGACGCGGACGATTCCGAAGGAACTCGGCGCGTTCAAGACCGGCGCGGACGCGTGGGAGCGCCGCATCCAGTCCGGGCAAGCCAGCGACACCATGATCCGCGACATCTCGGCGTTCGGGGCCGCAAAAGCGCTGAGCCTGTTCGGCGACTGGACCGACCGCATCGCCAAGGGGGAATTGCCGAAGGCGAAGCCCGAGCGTCCGCAGGGCGTCGAGCGCAATGTCGTCGTGTCCATGTGGGACTGGGGCAACCCCAAGATCTACATGCACGATTCCATCGCAACCGACCGTCGTAACCCGACGATCAACGGCTATGGCAAGATCTACGGCTCGCCGGAACTTTCGACCGACGTGGTGCCCGTGCTGGACCCGGTGAAATCCACCGTCACCGAATTCAAGATGCCGGTGCGCGATCCCAAGACGCCCACCACCAAGACCGACAACATCGCCGCGCCGTCGCCCTATTGGGGCGACGAGGCGATCTGGGACAGCCAGACGGTCATGCACAATCCGATGATCGACCAGAAGGGCCGCGTCTGGGCCACGACCCGCATCCGGCCACCGCTCAACCCGGCCTATTGTCAGGAAGGCTCCGATCATCCGTCAGCGAAGCTGTCGCCGGTGAAAAACTCGGGCCGCCAGCTGTCGATGACAGATCCAGCCACCGGCAAGATCACCCTGATCAACACCTGCTTCGGCACGCATCATCTGCAGTTCGCGTATGATTCCAACAACACGCTGTGGACCAGCAGCGGCGGCGCCGGCGACGTGGTCGGCTGGATCAACACGAAGATGTTCGACGAGACGGGCGACGAGCAGAAGTCGCAGGGCTGGACGGCCGTGGTGCTTGACACGAACGGCAACGGCAAGCGCGACGAAGGCTACAACGAGCCCGGCAAGCCCGTCGATCCGACGAAGGACACGCGCAAGGCCGTGAGCCTCTACGCGATTTCGCCGCACACCGACGGCTCGGTCTGGGGCTCGGTGCGGCAATATCCGGGCGCGATCGTGCGCATCAATCCGGGCGCCAATCCGCCTTCGACCGCCGTGTCGGAGTATTACGAACTGCCGTGGAACGACCAGAAGGTCGGCCAGATGGCTTACGGCTTGCGCGGCATGGACATCGACTCGAAGGGCGTGATCTGGGTGCCACTGGCGAGCGGCTATCTGGGCAGCTTCGATCGCAGCAAGTGCAAGGGTCCGCTGAATGGTCCCACCGCCACGGGCCGCCATTGCGACGAGGGCTGGGCGTTCCACAAGTTCCCCGGCCCGCAGTTCGAATCTATGAAGGAGCCGGGGAGCGTCGAGGCGTCCTACTACACCTGGGTCGACCAGCACGACACGCTTGGCCTCGGCAAGGATGTGCCGGTCGCGACGGGCGGCACGTCGGAAGCACTCGTCACCTATGTCGACGGCAAGTTCGCGACGCTGCGCGTGCCCTATCCGATGGGCTTCTACGCCAAGGGCCTCGACGGCCGCATCGACGATCCGAACGGCGGCTGGAAGGCCCGCGGCCTGTGGTCAGCGTTCGGCAGCCGCACCCCGGCGCATCTGGAAACCGGCAAGGGCTCGAAGCCCATGGTGGTGCAGTTTCAGGTGAGGCCGAACCCACTGGCGCGGTGAGGTCAACGGCTGAGTCGGCCTCGTGGTTCGAGACGGCGCTTCGCGCCTCCTCACCATGAGACCTCATTGATCTTCGTGCCGCTGATTGCGACTTCGAAACCGTCCTTCATGGTGAGGAGGCCTGCGCAGCAGGCCGTCTCGAACCGCGAGGGACCTCACCGCTCCTGAAATTTACCCTCAGCGGCGCGCCGAAAACGTCTCCTTGAACAGCTTCGTCCAGCGCTCCAGGTGATCCATGATCTCGGGGAAGTTGACGAACTTCATGTCGACTCCCGCCGGCAGCGGCTTGATGCTGATATTCGTCGGATTCACGCCGCGTTCGAAATAGAGCTTTTGTCCGTCGGTCAGCATGAATTCGAAGAACAGCACGGCCGCGTGCGGATGCGGCGCTTTCTTCGACACGCCGATGCCGGTCGGTGTGCTGAACACCGGCGACACGTAGGAAATATCCACCGGCGCGCCGCCTTCCTTCATACGCAACACGACGTTCTCGTAGGAGGTCAGGCTGGCCGGCGCTTCGCCGGCGGCGATCATGTTGGCGAGCAGCGTGTTGCCGCGGCGCGGCGAGATGCCGTTGCGAGCCACGATGTCCTTGAACAGCCGCAGTCCTTTTTCCTCGCCCATGTCGGACACGACCGACGCGAACCAGTCGACCGCCGTGTCCTCGATCGACAGCTTGCCCTTGTATTTCGGATCGAGAAAATCCTCCCAAGCCTTCGGGGCGTCGGCCTTGCGGAACACATTGGTGTTGAACGCCGGCACGAAGGTGTTGAGGCGCGACGCCACCCATTCCTTGTGCGGGAACGAGGCCTGCGGCATCAACTGCGCCGACGAGGGCGTGTCGATGCGTTGCAACAGACCCTCGCGATGGAACACTTCCATCGTTGGGCCGGTGGTCTCGTAGGTGTCGACCTCGGCGCGGCCGGCGCGGTTTTCGTTCAGGGCCCGCTGCAGCATCTCGCTCGAACTGCCGCGCCAGATCTTGGCCTTGACGCCGTATTTCTTCTCGAACGCGCCAGCGATGACGCTCATGTCTTCGGGCGATGACGATGTGTAGAGGCTAAGCGCATTTTCCCGCTTTGCACCGTCGATCAGCTTCTGCATGCGATCGGGGCCGGAGATCGCCGCCACATCGGCGGGCGTCTGCGCGCGGGCGCCTTCCAGTATGGTGGCGGACAGAACAATTCCGCCGATCAGAGCGCAGATGCGCCCGCTCCAGCCCATCGTCAGCATTGCGTTTCTCCCGTTGGCGGCGCGGCCTGCGGCGGCCGAACATTTCGGGTGCGGAAACTAATGGTTCAGGATGCAAACGTCCACTAAGCGCGATCCCAGCGGGCGAAGGCCATGCCGCAGCCGGTGCCGGCCTCCGTCCTGTAGGCCGGCACGTAGGTCAGCATGTGCGCCCGCATGTCCTCCATGGCTCCGGCGGCCGCGACCCAATTGCGGATTTCCGAATTACCGCTGTTGAGCTTGTCGACCGGTAGGCTGGTGAGCAATTCTCGGCGCTTGCCGACGAGGCCGTCGATCACCTGACGGTCGAGCGCTTCGTCGATGACGAAATGGCTGAGGCCGCCAGACGCCACGACCGCCACTTTCAGATCCTGCGGCGCAGCCCCGATGGCGCGGCGCAGCGCGCGGCCGAATTCGAAGCAACGTTCCGGCGTCGGCTGGTTCGGCGGATAATAGCAATTGATGAACACGGGGATCATCGGAATCTGCCGCCGCGTCATCATACGCAGCCGCACGAAGGTGAAGGCGTGGCCGAGACTGCGAGCTTCGAGTTGCGCGCCGACGGTCGCCACGTCGAAGCCGTCGCGGCAGATCGTTTGCGTCAGCGCGCGGGCGAAATCCGGCAGCACCGGATAGGCCTCGCGCGCACTGGCGTGTCGCGACCACATGGCGGGCGCGTGCGATGGGTCGACCGTCGCCGGATCGGGCGGGAAATCGACCAGTTCCGCGCCCGTATAGATCGCGAAGGCCGGCGAACATTCGTCGAGAAACAATTCGCGCTGGTCGTCGCCGATCACCACGACCGCATCGGCCTCGCTCTCGGCCAGAGCGCGGTCGAGATCGTCGATCGCCTGCTGGCATTCGGCGTATTTGCGCTCGATGACGTCAGGTGTCAGTTGCGCCGCAAGTCCGGCCGGAGCCGCCTTCACCAGCGCGGCGAAATCGAGGTTCGGATTGCGCCGGTCGCGGTTGGCATGCAGCTTCCACAGATCGGGAGCCGTCGACACATTGGGGCTGTGCGACGAGGCCAGTCCCAGAACGATCTTCGCCATGCGGCCCTCTGTGTTCAACGCTTCGTAACCGGCTGCCTAGATCACCCGCAAGCCTGCGTAAACCCAGCCGGTCAATGACAGGCCGCCAATTGTTCCAGCGCAAGGCGGTGGGCGTCCTGTCTGGCTTCTCATCGGCCCGACGACGCGGACTACGCCGCAGGAGAAGCATCATGCTGAAATGGACCGTCACGCACGCGGCGGGGCATCTGTCGACCGACGATGAAAAGCGCGCCATGGGGCTGGCGTCGAAGATCTGGCAACTCGTCACGCACAACAATTCGCGGCCGACCGAGAACGTCGATATTTCGCTCGTGCATTTCGAGAACAATCAGGGGGTCGCGTGTTTCGACGTCGATCTGCGGCAGGCGATCCTCGACAAGGCGTTCCACATGCTGTCGATCAACGACGTGGAGTTTCTCGGCCGCCGCATCGGCATGTTGACGCATCACCGCATCGGCTGGCGATACATTTCCTGCGAGGGACGCGCGTATTACGTGATCTTCGACTATTCGTTTTCCGGCCCGCTGCAACCCGATCTTGTCGAACGGGCGCACCAGATGGCGAAGCCGTGCTGATCAGCGCCGCGTGAGGTCGATCGTCGTCGTGGTTTCGATGTCGTCGCCGAACCACGCCTGAATGGAAGCCTGCCGTTCGCCGAGATAGACGGGCTCGTCGTTCTCGAGCCGCATCGGCAGATCGTGTCCGGGCGCGACGACATTGCCGGGCCTGTCGCGCCAGAAGCGCCAGATCATGTCGATGGAGGCGGCGCTGTCCTGTTCGTCGAACGTGGCGTCGACGCGGCGGCAGAGCAGCTCGGCGCGATTCTTGGCCGCGTCGCCGACGAAGATCACATCATGTTCCGCTCCGTGCAGCCTGAAGACCAGATGGCCGGGCGTATGGCCGGGCGCGAGATGCGCGGTGATTCCGGGGAAGACCTCATCGCCTTCGTCGGCGCGCGCCAGCGTCGGCCATGCGTCGAGCGCGCTGACGTAGAGTTCCGGAACTACCGTCTCGCCCCAAGGTTCGGCGATCGACCACGCCATTTCGCGTCGGCCCGCCACGATGCGGGCGCGATGGAACAGCGTCCAGTTCACCGAATGATCGTAGTGCGAATGGGTCAGCAGAAGGTCGGTGACGTCAGCGGGCTTCAGGCCGCGCGCCGCGAGTCGTTCGATCAGCAGCTTGCGCATGCCAAATGATCCGCAGTCGACAAGCGCGACCCGTTCGCCGTGGCGGTTGAGGACGATCGTGCTCCAGCCCAGTCCGCCGTGGCAAACGGCCTTGCCCGGATAGCCCTGCACGACGATATCGATCTCGTATCCGCCGACCCGCATCGCGTTCTCCCATTTGACGCTCAATAACGTCCGGGACAGGGAGATGCGACCCTTGGCGCACCGCATTTCATTCCTCTTGACACAAACCAACCAGTTGGTATGTTTTAACCATGAACGCTCCTCCAGCCCGCCGCACTGCCCGCGACAAGATCATGGACGCCGCCGTCGCGACGATCCGCCAGAAAGGCTATGCGGCCACGACGGTCGATGATCTATGCGCCGCCGCGGGCGTCACCAAAGGGGCGTTCTTCCACCATTTCAGGAGCAAGGACGATCTGGCGGTCGCGGTCGCCAATTACTGGTCGGAGATGACCGGCGCGTTGTTCGCCGCCGCGCCCTATCACCATCATGCCGATCCGCTCGACCGCGTGCTGGGCTACATCGACTTCCGCAAGGACATCCTGCGCGGAACCGTGCCGGAGTTCACCTGTCTGGTCGGCACCATGACGCAGGAAGCCTATGACACGCATCCGGCGGTGCGGATCGCCTGCGACCGCTGCATCAGCGATCACGCCGCAAAGATCGAGGCTGACATCGCGGAGGCGATGAGGCTTTACCAGCTCGACGCGGACTGGACCGCCGCAAGCCTCGCGCTGCACACGCAGGCGGTTCTGCAAGGCGCGTTCATTCTCGCAAAAGCGAAAGGCGGCCCCGAAGTCGCCGCGCAGAGCGTCGATCATCTTCGACGCTACGTGGAACTCCTGTTCGGAGTGAAAAGGGAGAAGGCAAATGTCTGACCGCAGCCTTAGCTTCGAGCGCATTCTCGCCGCGCCGCGCCACGCGATTTGGCGTTGCTGGTCCGAACCGGAGCTGATGAAGCAATGGTTCACCCCGAAGCCGTGGAAGACCGTCGAGGTGGAGCTGGACCAGCGCCCCGGTGGTTCAAGCTTCATTCTGATGCGCGGCCCCAACGGCGAAGAGCATCCAAACCGCGGTCTCTACCTCGACGTCGTGCCGAACGAGCGGCTCGTCTTCACCGATGCTTTCGTGAACGCATGGGAGCCGAGTCAGAAGGCCTTCATGGTCGGCACGATCGAACTGTCCGACGCAGGCCCCGGCAAGACGAAATATGTCGCGACCGTGCGGCACTGGACCGTCGAGGATTGCGAGGCGCACGAGAAAATGGGCTTCTACGAAGGCTGGGGAAAGGCGACCGACCAGCTCGAAGAACTCGCGAAGACTCTGGGCTGAGGCGCACGATGCTCGATATACTTCTATATGTCGTCATGGCGTTGATTGCGGCGATCGTCGTGCTGCTGCTGGTCGCCTCGCGCCGTCCGGATCATTTCCACAGCGCGCGTTCATTGCGCATGGCGGCTCCGCCGGAGCGCCTGTTCGGGCTGATCGAAAATCTGCGGGAAATGAACCGCTGGAATCCCTATGCGCTGCGGGAAACCGGCGGCAAAGCGGAATACAGCGGTCCGGAACGCGGCAAGGGCGCGCGTTTCGATTTCGCCGGCTCGAAGTCGGGTTCGGGCTATATCGAGGTCCTCGACAGCGCCGCGCCGTCGAACGTCGTGATGCGCCTGATGATGGTGAAGCCGTTCCGGGCCGACAACCGCATCGAGTTCACTGTAGCGCCCGCAGGCGGCGGCAGCGACGTCACATGGGCCATGAGCGGTCGCCAGCCGCTGTTGATGAAGGCCATGAGCCTCATCATCAATTGCGACAAGATGGTCGGCCGCGATTTCGAGGAAGGTCTCGCCAACCTGAAGGCCATCGCCGAGAAGCCCTGACGCCCGAACTCCTCGCCAATCTCGAATTCGGCGAGGCCGATCAGAAGACCGTCGACATCATGGTCCGGCAGAGCGTTTACAAAATCCGCTCGAATATCGCGGGCATTCCATATCGTCTGTCGCCTGTTCGCAATTCAGGCGTCACAAAACATTGCGTTTCGTCTCGCATGATGGCTTGAACATCGGACGGCGCGCGGGGCGAATCGCAATGTGGGACATGACTGACGGAGCCATCAGGAATGCGGGCGCCGGCATCGTGTCTTTCGTGCGGGCGAAACCGAAGCGCCGCAGCGCCGATTTCGATCTGCACGGCCTGCCGGAGACCTTCGGACGCATCGGCACGCTGGAAATCCGTCTCGCCCGCAACCGCAAGGATATCCGCAAGGTCCAGCGGCTTCGCTACAAGGTCTTCTTCGAGCAGGGCGGCGCGAAGGCCAGCCGCGCCGCCGCGCTGGTGCGGCGCGACATCTGCAAGTTCGATCGCATCTGCGATCATCTGATGGTCATCGACCACGCTGTTCGGAATCGGCTCGGACGCCCGAAGCCGAAGGTGGTCGGCACGTACCGGCTGCTGCGGCAGGATGTGGCTGAGCAGAATTTCGGATTCTATTCTGAGGGCGAATTCGACATCGCGCCGATGCTGAAACGTCAGCCGGGATTCCGCTTTCTCGAACTCGGCCGCTCCTGCGTGCTGCCGGACTATCGCGGTAAGCGCACGCTGGAATTGTTGTGGCGGGGCATATGGGCTTATGTGCGCCATCATCGCATCGACGCCATGTTCGGCTGCGCCAGCTTCGACGCTGTGCAGCCGCTGACGCTCGCCCTGCCGCTGAGTTTCCTGCACCATCATGCGTTGGCCGAAGGCGCATGGGCGGTGCAGGCGCACCAAGATCGCGCGGTTACGATGGATGCGCTTGACAGGACGGCGATCGACGCGCGTCGCGCCCTCGCGTCGCTGCCGCCGCTGATCAAGGGCTATCTGCGCGTCGGGGCGCGTTTCGGCCAAGGCGCGGTGGTCGACCATGAATTCGGCACGACGGACGTGTTCGTGGTGATGCCGATCGCCGACATAGAACAGCGCTATGTCGAGCACTTCACGCCTGCGATCGAGGCCAAGGCCGCCTGATCAGCGGCCGTCGCCGGTGTCCCACATCGCCCACATCGCCCTCATCGCTTCGCGATAGGTCGGATACGCGAGCCGCACGCCGAGCCGCCGCTTTATGGCGCGGTTCGAGACACGCTTGCACTCCGCATAGAAGCTGCGCGCCATCGGGCTCAATTGCGCCGTTGCGAAGTCGAGTTCGGGCGGCGGCTCGACGCCCATCAGCTCCGCCGCAAAGGCCACGACGTCCTGAGCCGGGGCGGGCAGATCGTCGGTGACGTTCCAGATTTCGCTGCCGCCGCGCCAGTTCAGGCAGGCGTTGATGGCGTTGGCGATGTCCTCCACATGAATGCGGTTGAACACCTGACCGGGTTTGACGATGCGACGCGCGGTTCCGTTTTTCAGATTGACGAGCGCGTTCTGCCCCGGCCCGTAGATGCCGGACAGGCGGAGCACATGCGCCGTGCGTCCGTGCGCGGCGGCGAAGTCGAGCCAGCCCTGTTCGGCCGCGAGGCGTTCGCGACTGCGCGCGTTCGACGGATGGCAGCGCGATGTCTCGTCGACCCACGCGCCAGCATGGTCCCCATAGACGCCCACGGTGGAGAGATACACGATCGTCCGCGTGGTGGGCGCTGCGGCAAGCGCGTCGCCGAATGTGCGCAGCACCGGGTCGCCGTCCTCGCCGGGCGGGATCGACACGAGCAGCGCGTCGGCCTCCGACAAGCGCGTGCTGATCCCTGCGTCGCAATGGTCCGGCGAGAACACGAAAGTCTCGACGCCCTGCGCGGCCAGCGCATCGGCCTTGGCGCGCGTGGTGACGGTGCCGGCAATCTGCAACGCGCCCGCCTGGGCTCGGGCGAAATGCAGGGCCGAATAACCGAGACCGAAGATGAACACATTCATGTCGCCGCCTCGTCCATCGCCTGCCGCCATTCGTCGCGCACCTGCGGGTCCGGTTCATCCTGATGCTGCGCGAAGAGTTCGCCCAAATGCTCCCGCGAGATCAGCCGCGCCGCCGCCCAGACCGCCATGGCGCGAACGAGGGGCGAGGCATCGTCCAGCGATGCGATCGCCTCCCCCGCCAACCCCCCATCGCCGGAATTGCCGATGGCGATCAACAGATTACGACGAAATCGCGAGAACCCGATCCGCTTGATGGGATTGCCGGAAAAATGTGCGCGGAACCCGGCGTCGTCCAGTCCGGCCAGGTCGGGCAGCGTCGGCGATTGCAGATCGGCGCGGGCGGCGAGTTTCGCCTCGCGGGTCGTCTGCGCAAACTTGTTCCACGGACAGACCGCGAGGCAATCGTCGCAGCCGTAGATGCGGTTGCCGATGGGTTCGCGGAATTCGCGCGCTATGTGCCCCGCGTGCTCGATGGTGAGGTAGGAGATGCACCGCCGCGCATCGAGCCGATAGGGCGCCGGGAAGGCGTTCGTCGGGCAGACGTCGAGGCAGGCGCGGCAGGAGCCGCAATGGTCCGCCTCCGGCTCGTCGGCCTCAAGGTCGAGGCTGGTGAAAATCGAGCCGAGTAACAGCCACGAGCCGAACTCGCGCGAGACGAGGTTGGTGTGCCGCCCCTGCCAGCCGAGACCGGCGGCGGCGGCCAAGGGCTTCTCCATCACCGGCGCGGTGTCGACGAAAACCTTCCACTCAGGCCCGGCCTCGCCTTTTTCGCGCGCGCGTTTCGTAATCCAGCCGGCGAGCTGTTTCAGCCGGCCCTTGATCAGGTCATGATAATCGCGATGGCGCGCGTAAACCGAGATATTGGCGCGATCGCGCCGCGCCAGATTGGCGAGCGGGTCGGCGTCGGGGCCGTAGTTGACGCCGAGCATCACAATGGAGCGGACGTCCGGCCACAAAGTGCCTGGATCGGCGCGACGTTCGGCGGTTTCCGCCATCCAGCCCATGTCGCCGTGCGCGCCATCGGCGAGCCATGCCCGCAGCCGCTCGCCGGCGGGGCCGGTCGCATCGGGGGCGGCGATGCGGCAGGCGTCGAAGCCGAGGCCGCGCGCCGCCTCCGCGAGCCGGGATTTTTCGATCAGAAATCGAGGTCCGCGTAGACCGGATCGGGCGTGATCCCCGGAATGCGATCGTTGAGCAGCGTGCGGAACGACGGCCGCGACTTCACGCGCGCGTACCACTCCTTCGCCATCTCGTTTTCCGCCCATGGCACGTCGCCCAGAAAGTCGACGCTCGACAGATGCGCCGCGGCCGCGAGATCGGCATAGCTGAGATTATCGCCAGCAAGCCAGTTCCGCGAGCCCGCCAGATAGCCGATGTAGCGCAGATGATAGCGGATGTTCGACGCCGCCGCCCGCACCTGATCCATGTCGGGGGCGCCGCCGCCCAGATCCGACGGCATAAATCGGCGATAGACCTTCTGGGTGACCAGATAGCCCGACACCTCGTCGAAGAACTTGTGGTTGAACCAGTCGAGCAGGCGGCGCACCTCGACGCGCGCGGCCGGATTCTCGGGCATCAGCCGCCGGTCGCCCAGCGCCAGCCCGCGCGTCTCGTCGAGATATTCGGCGATCACGCCCGCCCCCGGCAGCACTATGCCGGATTGCTCCACCAGCACCGGCGTCGTCCCGGCCGGATTCAGCATCAGGAAATCGCGCCGCCGCTCGAACGTCCGCTCCTCCGCAAGTTCCACGTCCATGCCGTATTCCGCCAGCGCCAGCCGGACGAAACGCGAATGGGGACACATCGAATGGTGGTAGAGAACTGCCATGATCGGGGGAAAAGCCTGCCAGAGAGAAGCCGGAGGGCCGCGCTGCGAGTCGGCAGGAGGGGGTATAGTGCGGGGGGCGTTCCATCGCAACCGGCAGGGGTGGGGCGGCGTGGCGATAAATTTAGGGAAGTGGTTATGAAACTGTTAGCGCTTGGTGCCACGCTAACTTAAACAGTTGCCTCTAGTCCTCCTACTTATGCTTGAGAGAAGAAGTTGATTGACGCACGCATTCCCCATATCGAAACGCCGCGTAGCAAGTCAAACTAGTTCATTCGGACGAGAAGTCGATGGGGCAAGCAAAGCGTCGTAAAGAGATTGAGGCAGCATGGCTCAATGCGCTGGACGAACAAGAACGTACTCTCGTTCGCGTTGCGCAAAAACTTGGAGGGGCGCTCCCACTCGACGGGGCCTGTTATCGTGCTTCCCTGTTCATGAAGCTGTTTCTGGAACAGGAACACGGAATTGTCGCCGATGCTGTAATTGGTTTCGTCAATGACGGAACCGACAAGCTATACTCGTCTCATGCGTGGGTCGAGTTTGAAGGGAAGCAAACGGACCTAACGCTGTGTCGCCCCCTGAGCCCCGAGGTACAAAGACGCGGGCCACTAACCATTCATGGACGGGTCATCACAGGCGGCTGGCGATACAGCTATCACAGAGATCGGCCACCGGAAGGGTTGCTTGTGGTCGAGCAATTAATGTCTGACCCATCGACGCGGCCGATGATCATTGAGAGTGAGCAACTGCACTCTCGAATGCTTATTCTTTCAAAAGACAACGGGCTTGCACGCGCATACCTTGACGACGCCCCTGATGGCCGGACTTACGGCGTTATTGCTCGGGCAATTAAGCAAACATCGTGAGGCAATTAGCCAGCGTCCTTCTTCGGCTGCTGACGATCTGGCATCGCTTCTTCAAGAGGCGTCACGATAGCCCGAAGCCGAACAACGGCGTCGCTAACAACGGGCGGGGGAATTAGCGTCTTGACGTCGCCTACCTTTTTGTAGGCGCGGGCGATCCGCTCCAGTGTTTGTGCCATCATCGGAATCTGATCGAGAACCGAGAGAGCGCCGACGCATTCGGCATCTGCAATACTTGCTTGAATCTGGATCGCGCTACGTATGGCGGGGAATGTCGCTCCGTTGAAATTTTGTTGGTTGGCTGATGCAATCTGCCCGTTCCGCTCCCGCAGATAACTACGCAACACGCGCATATGGTCGATCAACCAATTCGATTGTTTTAGCAATTCCGGCTCTTTGCCGATTACAAACGGCAAGTTGCCGATGAAATCATGCTCCAGAAAATTATAATCTGGCGCGGTCATCATCATGTGAGGATAGTTGCCGCTTACACCACGAACAAATTCCGTGATTTCTGGCTCTGAGAGCGGCACTTGGTTGACCGCCAGAAACGCCGCATGGCTCGCATCATAGTGCGGCAAAATATTTTGGAGAACGGCATGGATCACAAGTTCTAGGTTGTAACCCAGCGCAATAGTCGCGATGTTTAATTTTGCAAGTTCGTCTTTCTGCTTTGTACGCTCTGCCTTTATTTTTTCACGAAAGCTTTTGAAATACTCCATCGAAATACCGACAAGCATTGCCAAGAGTGCGCTTACAAAAACGGGAACGACAGTTTCCCAATGCACTCCGCCAATCGGCTTCAACGCGGAGATAGCAGCGATTAACTTTTGCAGTTGCTCATCAGTCACGGCAGCCTCGAAATCGTGCTCTGTCCAACATTGTAGCTGCACGCAATCGCGCGGTGCGGCTCCCGATCTTCGTCACGCCATCTTAGAGCTTCTCGGCGCGGATACTTTGTGAGCTTGGGCTTGCGGCCGAACTGTGGACCTTGTTGCTCCGCGCGCTCACGACCGCCTGCCGCGCATCCGCAAATCCGAGCAGCATTTTTTGGTTCGCTACAGCCATTGTATTGGGCGAGAAAAATTTGGTCCGCAACACACCGGTCCCACTCCATCGACATCGATACTCTTCCCTCACACAACGCTCAGAAACAGCGCCAGCGCCCTGTTGACGCGCAACAGCAATGCATCGTCCGCCTGACCGATCACGCTGCCGATCTTGTCGGCCGGAATGACGGTGATCTTGTCGATGGCGATCTGGGAGTCCTGCCGTAATCCATTGGCGGCCGACGCTTTGACATCGAGACGAAACTGGTCCGCGTCCGTCCTGATGAGCGTCGTCAGGGGGCAGATCACGAACGAGGGAAGTTCGGCGAACAGATCGCTCTGAACGATCAACGCTGGGCGCGGCTTGCCGTAATCCCCCGGCACCGCAACCGTCACAAACTGGCCGCGCCGGATCAAGTCTCCGGCCATTCGTATATGGCGGCGACATCCCGCATGATCTCGTCGCCGGCCGGATCGCTGGCAGCCACCGCCCGCGCCTGCCGTCGACAGGTTTCGGCAAAATCCGGCGAACGCGTATCGGGCACCCAAATTTGCACCGGTCGCAAACCGGCCGCGCGCATTCGCTGGCGATAGCTTTCCATCCGCTTGGTTGGCGGCAGCACGGTTTTTGAGGCGCGGGACATGGCAAGTCCTTTCACTGCGTAACATGTTACGCAAATAGAGTCAGGATGTCACGCCCCGAATGAGTCCCCCTAATCCCCAAATTCCAGCTACTGGCAAGCGCGGGCAGAGCGCGAACGGTGGCCTCAAACCCGCTTCTCCGGCCACCGGCACAGATCGTTCACCACGCACGTCTCGCACTCCGGCCGCAGCGCCTTGCACACGTAGCGCCCGTGCAGTATCAGCCAGTGGTGCGCGTGGCGCATGAATTCCGCCGGGATGACCTTTTCGAGGCCCAGTTCCACCTCCAGCGGCGTCTTGCCGATCGCCAGCGGCAGGCGGTTGGCGATGCGGAACAGGTGGGTGTCGACCGCGATGGTCTCGGCCCCGAAGGCGATGTTCATCACGACGTTTGCGGTCTTGCGGCCGACGCCCGGCAGAGTTTCGAGTTCCTCGCGGGTGCGGGGGATCTCGCCGCCGAATTCGCTGATCAGCTTGCGCGACAGTTCGACGACGTTCCTGGCCTTGTTGCGGAACAGCCCGATGGTCTTGATCATGTCGCGGACGCGGTCCTCGCCCAGCGCGACCATCTTGGCCGGCGTATCGGCGGCGGCGAACAGGCCGCGCGTCGCCTTGTTGACGCCCGCGTCCGTCGCCTGCGCCGACAGCACCACCGCCACCAGCAGGGTGAACGGGTTCACGTATTCCAGCTCGCCCTTCGGCTCCGGATTGGCGTCGCGCAGGCGCGAGAAAACCGCGTGGATCGTGGCGGCGTCCAGCGGGCGCGGACGGGCCTTGCGTCCGGGCTTCCGGGCGGGCTTGCTTTTTTGCGCCGCTGCGCTCTTTTTGATGGGCATGGAACTCTTATAGACCGGCGTACGGCGGTGGCGAAAGAGGCGGGAATGGGCGACGGCCCGGCCGATGAAATGCTCTTCGAACAGCGGCTGCATCCGCACCGCTCGCTGACCCAGCGCGGGTTCTGGCTGCTGATGCTCGTGTTCGGCGCGTCGATGTTCGTATCGAGCATTCCGTTCGTCGTTCTGGGCGCATGGCCGGTCGCGGGCTTCATGGGGCTCGACGTCGTGCTGCTCTATGTGGCGTTTCAGGTGAGCTTCCGGTCGGCGCGGGCTTACGAGGACGTTTGCGTCACGCCCGTCGAACTGCGGGTCGAGAAGGTTTCGGCGCGCGGGGCGCGGCGGCAATGGCGCTTCAACCCCTCGTGGGTGCGGCTGGAGCGCGAGGAAATGGTCGACTACGGCACGCAGAAGCTGGCGCTCGTGTCGCGGGGGCGGAAACTGGAAATCGCCAGATTTCTGGGTCCGGACGCCAAGGCCCATTTCGCCGACGGGCTGAGCCGGGCGCTAAGCGAAGCCCGGCGCGGCCCCCGTTTCAATTAGGCGAGACGCTTCACGGCCGTGATGGGGCTCTTCGCGTTCGCCAAAATGCGGTCGCGCGCCTGCGCCAGCGGTTCGCTCGCCACCAGCATGTGATGCCCGTTGGCGTGCAGCAAATTGCGCTCATCGCGCATGATTCCGACGTGTCCCTTCCAGAAGATCAGGTCGCCGCGGCGCAGGCCCGCCAGATCGTCCCCCACCGCGACCGGCTCGCCGAGTTCGGCCGCCTGCATGTCGGTGTCGCGCGGCGCTTCGACGCCCGCCGCCTGCAGCGAGACCTGCACGAGGCCCGAGCAGTCGAGGCCGAGCGCCGTCTTGCCGCCCCACAGATAGGGGACGTTGAGAAATAGCTCCGCGACTGCGACGAAATCTGGCTCGTATTCGTCGAGGCTCGCCAGATGCGCAGCCCAGACGCAGCCGAGATTGCGCACTTCGGCGAAATCGCCATGCCGGGCGACGACGTCGAGCTGCGCCCCCATGGGC